>JABGOW010000385.1 GCA_018645275.1 Verrucomicrobiota bacterium | reverse complement strand
GACGCTTCGTTCAGCAGGCGGTCGAAGAATGCCCAGGAGTCTGTGCCCGTCCGAACCCAGATGTAGGGCGAGTTCTCGCCACCCACGATGGCGTAGCCGAGAGCGGAGATCCGCGCACGAATCAGGGCTGCGTTCTCGAGGTAGTAGTCCGAGAGCGCCCTGACCTGCTCCTTGCCGGCGCGGGTGTAGACGGCTGCGGCGGCTCGTTGGATCGGGTAGGATACGCCATTGAACTTCGTGGTGTGCCGACGGTTCCAGAGCGGATGCAACGACTGCGGATTGCCCTCGGCATCGTAGGCCATGCAGGATTTGGGAACGATCGTGTAGGCGCAGCGAGTTCCCGTGAATCCGGCCGTCTTTGAGAAGCTCCGAAACTCGATGGCAACATCGCGGGCACCTTCAATCTCATAGATGCTGCGGGGAAGTTCTGGATCGCGAACGAAGGCCTCATAGGCTGCATCAAAGAGGATCAGCGCTTTGTTCGCCTTAGCGTAGTCGACCCACGCTTTGAGCTGCGCCTTCGTGGCCGTTGCTCCGGTAGGGTTGTTCGGAAAGCACAGGTAGATGACGTCAACGGGCTCGGATGGAATCGCGGGAACAAAATCGTTCTCAGCGGTACTGTCGAGGTAGACCATCCCTTCGTATCGCCCATCCTTCCAGTCACCCGTTCGTCCTGCCATCACATTTGTGTCCACATAAACGGGGTAGACAGGATCGGGGATGGCAACTTTGGCGTTCGAAGCGAATAGCTCTTGGATGTTGGCACAGTCACATTTGGACCCGTCACTAACGAAGACCTCATCTGCTGCAACATCCGCACCATGTGCCTGATAGTCATTCAGGGCGATCGCTTCGCGTAGAAAGTCATAGCCCTGCTCTGGCCCATACCCGCGAAACGACGCGTCGGCCGCCATTTCGTCGACGGCCGCGTGAAGGGCCTCAATGCAGACGGCGGGAAGGGGGTGGGTCACATCACCAATACCAAGTTTGATGACGTCGCGGTCCGGATTGGCCTCCTGGAAAGCGGCGACTCGCTTGGCAATGTCGGAGAACAGATAGGAGGACTGTAGTTTGCTGTAGTTGCTATTGATTTGGATCATCAGGTTTCCTTTCGGGTGGGATCACGGGGTCCAACACCCATCTTTTGTTAAGCCAAAACCACTGCTCGGGGGCGGCCTGTATTTCGCGGTCAAACATCTCCAAGACGATTGCGGTCATTCTCTGAACATCGGCCTGCTTGTCAAGAGTCATGTCGGGCTGAACGGTCGGCAGCGATCGCATGCGGTGTCGCGTCCACCCTTCGCGAGAGCAGATGATTGGGAATATGGGGAGGCGTGTCATGCGCGCAAAACTCGCTGTGCCCGTTCCAAGATTGGCTGTACCCCCCAGAAGCGGCATTTCGATTCCCGGGGTTCGCATGCGGGCATCTGGAAGAATGGCGAGAAACTCCGCTTCCTTTAAATGGCGCACAACCGCTTTCAGGATGCCGCTCTGGCCACGGGAAAGCGTTTTCATGCCCGGCGCGCTGCGGACGCGGTCAAAGTAGGCGTTCACAAGAGGATTCCGCTGCTTCGCAACAATGCTGAGTGTCGGGATTCCGTTGACACTCAAGTTGATTCCAGCCAGATCCCAGCACCCCATGTGCGGCGTTGCCATGACGCCTCCCTTGCCCATCTCTACCTGTGCCCTGAGTATGCGGATGGTCTCGTCGCTGTCGAAGACGTGATTGCACCACTTCTGTGTGATGCGAGGTGCACGCAGGACGTCAATCGCATTGAAGGCTGTGTTGCGGCATGCAATCCAGGCCATCCGCCGATACTGCCCTGCAGAGAAACGGTTGCCGAAAACAAGTCGCATACGGCGAAGCGTTTCGTTCTTGCGAAAGCTGAAGAGCCTGAATGCGATGAAGGCGAGTCCCCATCCAATGCTGAGTGCCATACGGTAAGGCAGGATGCAAACCAACATGGCAACTGTACGTAGCAGAGCGTACTCCAGAATGTGTTTGGCGCGATACGTCATGGCATCCTTCCACGGCGAATGCGGTTGAGAAGGGGACTCTGGGTCATCTCAATGGCTTTAGCCGGACAGATCTCGTGGCAGCAGCAACAGCCGATGCAGGCCTTAGCCTTTAGTTGCGGATTTGAGCCTTGCTCAATCGAGAGCGCCTCGACGGGGCACGCTTCAACACACTTCCCACACTGGATGCACGTTTCCCTGATCGCCGGGCGAATCCAGACAAAAGGTTCAAGAAGGCGAACCAGCCAGCTCGGAATCATGCGGGCGACAAACGTGCTCGGCAAATCCAGGGCTCGTTGGGGTACGCGATGCCCACCAAGACCTACATCTTGCGTGTCGACGTTAACGGGGGAGGGACAGCGAATGGCGGGAGGAAGAAATGGAACGGCCTTTGGGGCAATTCCCAGCAACTCACAAAGTGCAAGATCCATGGCAACGCCATCGGCTGCTGCC
>JABGOW010000527.1 GCA_018645275.1 Verrucomicrobiota bacterium | reverse complement strand
GAAGCATGGCAGAACGGCACGAAAGATATAGATCAGCGGAATACTCAAGATCATCCAGACGAGGAGAAACTGTGTCAGGTTCCCGGGAATGTGATAGGTCTGTCCCACCAGCGCGATAGAACTGCCGATCGTCAGCATGATAAACGTGCTAATGCTCTCGCGCCATGCAACCGACTGTTTCCCCTTGTAGAGGCACCAACCTCCACCAGCCTGCGCCGCAATCAACGGGAGAATCACCAAGACCGTGCGGGCGGGCCGCGAAAGCTCGGTCCAGTTGTGACCAAAGAGCAAGATAAGCCCTGCGCCAATGAGGCTCGCTCCAAGAATACTGCAAACGCTGAGCGCAATGATGCGCCCCGAACGCTGTTTGACCTCACCATAGTGATCCTTCAATGCATGTGCGTATGCCTCCGAGAGGACGCCCTTCTGCACCAGCCCGGGCAGCTCACTGTACAACCATTTGATATGTTTCTTCATTCGGTTCCTTTCCGCCTACTCGTCCGCCTGTTTTCTCACGATCGGCACAAACAACAAATCCAGCTTCTTTCCCTTTGGCCCTTTTTCGTAACGAAACAGCCGCCAGAGGAATGAGAGCTTCTTGAACCCATCTGCCTTCTTGTCATACGTGATCGCGGGGAAAACGTCCACACTGACGTCCCCATTAACACGCTCATAATGCCACAGTCGCCAGAGAACCCTCGCTCGGGTGTAGTCCTTTCCCGAGCCCTCCTTGTTGTCACGATCCCCGCGCACCTCACGTTTGTAGTCATATAACAGCAGCAGCACGGAGCCGCTGATATCCTTGCGTTTCAGGTTCACCCGTTCCGAGTTGGCATAGTGCCAAAACGGAAAGAAGCCGTGCTTCCTGGTCTGCTGCTCAAGCAGCGGGATGGAGTCCTTCGACAAACCGTGGTTCCTTGATATGCGCGTCTCGTTGCGGTACCAGCAGGCAGGCAATGACCAGAAGCGTTTTCCGTACCGCCCCAGCCCAGGCCTATCGGAATCGCGCTCGGGAGAAAGCTCCCCAAACTTCTCATATCCGTATATGGGCCAGATTGTTGATGCGGAGCGAGCTCCTCTCCGCCAGTAGGTTCCCCAGAGTAGCGTACCGCTACTGTCTCCCGTTACACGGTGCTCCTTCCTCGACCAAAGCGGAAAAAGCCACCCGCCCGAGTAGTCCCCTCGCCGCAGGCCGACAAGCGGCGTGAGCGGATATAGAAATCCGTCGCGGTCATGATTCCAACCAAAGAGCGGCGAGAGGAAGTAGTCATGCTCTCTGTAGGCATAAAGCGGGACGAGGTGTCCAGCATGCTTCCTGTCGCCACCCCACTGTTGCCGAAAGAGCCCAAGCGCCCCATACACGTTCCGCGTCTCGTGCTCTCGGGTGTAAAGCGACAGCAACGGAGGCACCAATCGAAAGTCCATTCCCGAGGCCTCCCAATTGGCCCACAGTAGCGAGGAGAATGCGCCGCTCTCCCGGTTGTGATAGTACAGTGGGAACACGTGGCTTGAGGTTGCCTCTTCACCCCAGCTCAGGTGCGCCAGCGGACCCAGCATCCAAAGGTCGCTGCATTCCTCCCGATGCGTCAACCAGGAAAGCGTTGGCGGGATCATCGTCGTCGTCGCGTCCTCCCCATGCTTCCAGCGCGCGACCAGCGGTGACGCAAAGGCCCCGCTCTGGCGACCGTGGTAGTAGAGCGGAAACACATGACTAGAGGTGGCTGCCTCCCCCCAGCTTACGTGCGCAAGCGGGCCCAACATCCACAGATCGCTACGTTTGTCCCGATGCGTCAGCCAGGAAAGTGCAGGCGGTACCATCGTCGTCGTCGCATCCTCGCCATGCTTCCAGCGCGCAAGCGGCAGCGACGCAAAGGTGTCATTCCAACCATTCCAATAGTAGAGCGGAAGCAACTGATGCGTTGAACCCTCATCATTCCACCGCGCATGAAAGAGGGGCGCAGCCGCCCAGAACGAACCCGCTTCTTCAGAAACATGTCCTCCCGTGAGAAAGGGGTATGCAAGCCACGTCGTCTTGTCCGCTGTCTTGTGATACCCACCCAACAACGTTGCAACCAGGTGCTCCTCCTGGGTCCTGCGGTTGAGCACCAATGGGATAAGGCACTTCCACTTCGTCTTGCCGGCATCTGCTGATCCTTGAGCATAGAGAGGCGTGACGAGCGTCTTTCTGTCAGCATCACTGTGGCGATACATCAGCGGCAAGAGTAGCTGCCAATCAGATTCCGTCTTATTGTCCTCGCCGGACGACCAGAGCAGCGAATAGAACCGTTTCCCAGTCTCGCTGCGTGACCGGTAGTAGAGCGGGAAGACGTGGTGTGATCCATACTCGCCATCCCATCCCACGTGAGCCAAGGGCCCGCCCAACCAGACATCCCCGCAATTCTCAGAAACTTGGCCACCAGAAAGAAGGGGCAGTGCCATCCAGCTTGTTCCGGCATCGCTCCTCCGGAAGCCACCTGCCAAGGTCGCCAGCGTCCGCTCATCCTTCCGAGACTTCCAGTACCACAGCGGCATTATCAGGTTCCACTTCTCATCATAGGCACTGTCGCTTCCTCCGCTGTAGAGCAGCGAGTAGAATGCACGGCGGTCTGCGGTCGATCGGCGATGATACAGAGGGAGCACCGTTTCCCACGAACGGTCAGACCTTACGCGACGGGAATAGGGCAGTGATACGAACAGCGAATCGTCGCGGTCATCGTCAGAAGACTGATAGTAGAGCGGTACAAGACAGCTCCCGCTGCGCGTTCCATCCGTCCTGGACCATTGATGACCCAGGGGCCAAGCCGCATAGCGGTAACGCTTGCCGTGCTTCAGATAGCTCCCCGCAAGCGGCCACACGCGCCATCCCTTCTCAGCATCCGTCCAGCGCTTTGCGTGGATAAAGGGCCACATAACATGGGTGCTGTATCGCCCCTTGCCACGCGACCGGTAGGACCAGAATGGCAGCAATCCATCATACCCCCCCTCCCCCCATGGCTCATTGAAGTGCCAATAGAACGGAAAGCCGATCCTATAATCCTGCCCCCAGAAAAAGGGAAATATGCGGTGCTCATGCTGCTCGGTGTCAAAGCGCGCGAGCGGCCAGAGGACATTGTATACCGGGTTCTCGCGGTCCCGGTTGTAGATGGACATGAGCGGGCGAATGGCAAGGTGGTCCTCCGTAAGCTCCCCAAACGGCCACAATACTGATAGCGCAGGCTGGCGATAGTAGAGCAGCGGCCACAGGTTGACACGATCCTCCGCCGGTCCCTGGCGAACGGAGTACTCTCCCGTATAGAACGGCGTCCCCTTCATCTGCGGTGATGCACATCCGCCACCAATGCCCACCACGATGCAGGCCGCCACCAACAACCTTAGACACGTCTTCACAACGCCTCCCTCAGTTTCGAAACCACCTTCTGCATGGGATTCGGACGAACCTCGACGAACGCTCTGGCAATGTCCTTGATCGCCTTCAGGTCCACCTTACCCGTCCCCAATGTCGGAATCTCATCAATCAGAACAAAGTTGTCCCTTTTCGGCCGCCACAGGTTCGGGAGCGAGCTGGACTTGATGACCGCAATAAGATCTACCGCCGCACCGGCTGCCTCCGTATAGCAGACTACAAGCTGCTCGCCCTTGCGCTCGTCGGGAGCCGCAGTCACTACGACGCAACGCTCGACAGCCTCAAGCCCTTCGATCAGGACATCCTCGACCGCCATATGCGGCACCATCTCTCCGCCAATCTTGCTGTAGCGCGAGAGGCGATCCAGCAAGAACACGAATCCATCAGCATCGCTGCGAGCGATGTCTCCCGTGCAGTACCAGCCATCCCGCAGCACCTCTGCCGTCTTCTCGGGCTGTCCCAAGTATCCCAACATCACATTCGGCCCCTTGACTTGTAGAAGCCCCTTCGCATTGTCACCGAGCACCTCGAACGAATCGGGGTCCACAATACGCACCGCAACCCCAGGTACCGGATGCCCAACGCTACCCGACTTCGCGCCCACCTGCGGAACGCCGCCCAGCTCGATGTCTGACACACTCATCGTCCCCACCGGTGAAAGCTCTGTGGCGCCATATCCCTCAACAGGACGAATGCCAAACTTCCGTTCGAAGGCATCCGCTACACGCGGCTTGAGCTTCTCTGCCCCCGTGCAGACCGCACGCAGGCTTTCAAAATCCCCCTCTGCAGCACGCCGAATGTAGGACAGCAAAAACGTGGGTGTAGCAACCATCGTTGTCAGTCGGTGCTCACGTACCATTTTACCGATAACAGCCCCCTCCATCGGATTCGGGTGGTAGTGCGCGGAGAACCCACAGATCAGTGGGGCCCACAGCGTCGCCGTGAGCCCGAACGAGTGAAAGAATGGCAATACGGCACAAAAGCGATCCTGTGGCTCAAACCGGAAGACCAACTGAATGGCCTCCACATTGGAAAGAAGGTTGTGATGGCTCAGCATCACCCCCTTCGGATCTCCCGTACTCCCCGAAGAGAATATGATCGTGGCCACATCATCCGGAGCGATGCGCCGACCGCCAGCCAGCATCCGAGGCGTGAAGCATAGGGCCCTCACAAGTGCACCAATCCGAACCCCCGCTGTGATGCGCGGCATGAGATCTTCCAGAAACAGACATCTCTCCGGGGGCTCGAAAGCAGGGAGCTTCTCAAGAAACTGCCGCGACGTGATCACGGTTTGGATGCCACATTGCTGCATGGCCGAGGCAATCGCATCCGTCGAAGCGGTGAAGTTGAGATTCACAGGAACACGCCCCATCAAGGTGACCGCCAGATTCGCAAGTGCCCCACCCACAGAAGAGGGCATCACGATTCCCACCATCTCCGCTTCGGCCTGCTCCTCACGGCGTAACACGCTCCCAAGCGCGAGCGCACCAACAAGCGTCTTTCCGAAACTCAACTGCTTGCCTGACGTGTCCGAGATGGCGCGGCGAAACCAGTAGCGGCGCGCACGCCGTACAAAGCGCGCGTTCAGCGTTCGCATTCGATTCCGCCGAAGATCGAATGCGTCGCAGGACAGCTCGCAAACGGCGACACGCACCTGGGCGGGGGATGATGTGGACGGCATCGCCGCACCATACAGAACCGATACGGGATAAGGAATCGTCCGCGGAAATGCCGAAAGCAACTTGCCGTGATAGTAGCTAAAGGTGCTTCCCCATGCGCCCCCGATGTGCACCGGGATAATGGGGAACTCCGTCCCCTTTACAATCCGCTCAAACCCGCCCCGGAATGCACGCATATTCCCATTGCGCGTCAGCGCGCCCTCGGCAAAAATGCAGACCAGATATCCCTCCTCGATCGCGTGACGCGCGCGCCGGAGCGATTCCACGACTTGACGGGGTGCATCCGTAGAGGCAACGGGGATGACCCCCATCAGCCTGAACAGTGGCTTGATCCACCGGGTCTCATAAATCTCACGTGCCATCATGAAGCGTACCCGCCGCTGCAGCGTTGCCGATATCAATAGGGCATCCACCCAGGTAACATGGTTCGACACCAGGAGCGCGCCGCCGCTCAGGGGCACATGATCGAGCCCTCCTGCGCGAATGCGATAGAAGATCCGCGTGATCATCACCACGCAGAAGCGAATCATGAAATCCGGAAGCAACCACAGAGCAAGACCTGCAAGGAGTGCCGTCAGCACTCCAACAACCAGGAAACAAGTCCCCGGGCTGAAATGCAGCACGCGTGTCAACGTGATGAAAATCCCTGCGGAGAGCGCCGCCCCCAGGAAACTCAGAAAATTGCAGCTGGCCAAGATTTCTCCCCGACACTCCCTTGGAGCCCGCTGCTGAATGAAGGCATTGAGAGGGACGATGAAAAGCCCCGAAGAGAGGCCGATTAGGAAAACGACCAGAATCAGCGACGCAACCGTTGCAGGAATCAGCGACAGGCAACTACAGCATACCGCAAGCCCAACGGCCCCAATGGGCACCACACCGAGCTCAATATTGCGCCCAGACAGCCGCCCGGCGAGAAGCGCCCCAACCCCAATGCCCAGCGCAGCGACCGGAAAGAAGTAGCCACTTCGTTCCACACTCAAGCCAAGAGAAACCACGCCGTAAGAGAACAGCGCCTGCTGGATGAAGGCCGCAAGGAAGAGGAAATATGCCGCCCCCAGTACCGCCAACAGAAGGTGGCGATCTCGGCGAAGGCCCAACAGCGTCTTGAAGATATCGACAACAAACCAAGGTGTGAACCGCTTCTTCGCACCCACAGCTTCCGTTATCTCAATGCGGCGGCTGGAAAGCAACCCCAGGGCCGAGACAACGACACAGAGCCCTGCAAGCGCCGAATAGCGATCCTTCAAGAGCGCGTCCAAGAAGAAGGACGGCAGGAAAGTGCCGATAATGATTGCCAAGTAGGAGAAACTCACCAACAGGCTGTTTGCTCGCGACAAGCGCTCCTCCAGCACCAGTTCCGGAATAATGCCGTACTTGCTCGGACCAAAAAAGGCGCTCTGGGAGCACATAATGAAAAGGAGCCCGTACAGAAGCAAAGGGAGCAATGCCGGGCCGGCGAGCACAAGCGCCAAAAAGCCGCCCAGCATCACCGCCAACTCTGCCCCTTTGGCGGCAACGACGATGTGACGTTTACTGAAACGGTCCGCCAGTACGCCTGCGGCATGCGAGAAAAGCAGGAAAGGCACCACAAACAGGAGCGTTGCCAGCGCAAGCGTGGCATCACGATCGTGCCCAAGCTTGTTGACCAGAAAGAAGACGATCAGGAACTTGAAGACGTTGTCGTTGAGCGCCCCAAGGAACTGCGTGATGTTAAGCCACCCAAACGATGACACGAGCGGATTCCGTCGTAGTGACATGGTATTTCCTCAAAGGCCCAGCTGCACGGGCTACGTGATACGAAGCATCATATTCTTGTGAACCAACGCGGTCAAGCTATCGCAGTATCCGTGCCAACCACCCCCGGTGTGTGCTATTCGCAAAACTCCGCGGCGTAGCGGCAAGGCTCATTTCAAAGACAGCACAATCACGTCGGTGAACCGGAAGACTGGCTGGTTGTGGCAGAGATGCCCGCCCAAGGCGGGCAAGCCTCGACAAGCTCGGTATGACAGAGAACCTTAGAAATCTGTCATCCTGAGCGACGTGCACGCATCCCGACGAACGTCGCGGATCGAAGGATCTCATGCGACATGACAGCAGACCGATGGAAAGTGTCATCCTGAGCCTGCGAAGGATCTCATGCGACATGACAGTAGACCGAGGGAAAGTGTCATCCTGAGCCTGCGAAGGATCTCATGCGACATGACAGTAGACCGAGGGAAAGTGTCATCCTGAGCCTGCGAAGGATCTCCGACCTATCTTCCCGCAAGATCTTAGGGACGTCAAAACACGTACAGCACCTTGACACTTCAGACATCCGAATATACATTGCATGCACACCTCATACTCATCCCATG
This sequence comes from Verrucomicrobiota bacterium, assembly GCA_018645275.1. Taxonomy (GTDB): domain Bacteria; phylum Verrucomicrobiota; class Kiritimatiellia; order UBA8416; family UBA8416; genus JABGOW01. The sequence continues at coordinate 8,841 of JABGOW010000527.1, read as the reverse complement.
TACACCCAGAAGGATTCAAGACAATGCCCAAGCGAAGACTGACCGGCGCTCAGCGTGAACTCCTGGCAACCGTCCTCGAAGCCGCATTTGCCAACCCTTTCAGTGAGAACCGCGCCCAGCTCGACCTGAGTATTGCGGGGCTCGAGAACGATTCTGGAGTAGAAACACACTTGGACGCCGCCATAGGCCGCGTGAATGGGCTGCTTTCCGACCTGGACACCCCATCCCCCGCAAGACTGGGAGAATTCCCGACAGAGGACCAGAAGTTGGTTAAGCACGCAGAGCTCTTCTCTCTCTTCCACCACTGCATCGAGGACTTCGACGCTCTGATCGCACAGCAGATCAAGGTACGCGACGGCTCCTGCCCCACACCGTTTGCCGGCGCGGCCCTCGGCCGAATGCACGCCCGCGGAATCGGCGAGCAGGAAGCGCTTCGCTATTTCGCCCTGTTCTATCAGCTTCGTCGAGCCTACCGCTTCATCAACAACGGCCTCGTGGGTCGCTCCCACTCCATGCAGCACCTTCGCATGGTGCTCTGGAATCATGTCTTTACGCAAGACACGCGACTGTATGTCGACGTCCTGTGGAATCGCATGGAGGATTTCGCCACGCTGATTCTGGGTGAAACCGGAACGGGTAAAGGAGCCGCAGCCGTTGCCATTGGGCGATCGGGGTTCATTCCATTCCAACCCAAACAGAACGCGTTCAGCGAGAGCTTCATGACTTCCTTGGTGGAACTCAATCTATCCCAGTTTCCGGAGTCACTCATCGAATCTGAACTGTTCGGTCACCGAAAAGGTGCCTTCACGGGGGCCATTGAGGCCCACCCAGGGACATTCTCACTCTGCAGTCCGCATGGCTCCGTCTTTCTGGATGAAATTGGAGATGTCACCATTCCTGTTCAAATCAAACTCTTGCGCGTACTGCAGGACCGAACATTCTGCGCCGTCGGAAGCCACGAAAGACAGCGCTTTCGCGGTCGCATCATCGCCGCAACGAACAAACCCCTCGACAAGCTGCGCCAGACGGGACAGTTTCGGGACGATTTCTACTACCGGCTCTGTTCTGACGAGATTTGCGTCCCTCCGCTACGCCTGCGCATTCAAGAAGATCCGGGGGAGCTGGACGATCTGCTGGCCATCGTCATGCGCCGCATCACGGGGGCCGACGATACAACGCTTCTCGCCACAGTGAAACGCACCATCGTGAAATCGGCCGGAAACAACTACGCGTGGCCGGGCAACGTGCGCGAGTTGGAGCAATGCGTTCGGAGCGTACTCCTCTGCGGCAAGTATGCCGGGCAGAAGTCCCCCTGCCAAAGCAACCTGGACATCCTCCACGCCGGAGTCGAAGCGGGCACCTACAACGCACAGACACTTCTTTCAGACTACTGCAAACACCTGCACGCACGCCATGGAACCTACGAGGCGGTCTCCCGCATCACTGCACTGGATCGCAGAACCGCCAAGAAATACGTAACCATGCTGCGGTAGCCCTGCCGGAAGGCTCCTGTTGGCGAGCCCGGACCAAAGAGAATGTCCAACAGCCAACAAGGAATCTCCAACCGAGAAGAGGTCATTTCACAAAGAAGCGATGCTCCTTCTCTCGTGCAGTTTCGCCCGAGGTTCTCCCTTGGATATTGGATATTCCTTGTTGCCTGGTGGATATTGAGAAAACCATATTCTCGCGGTTTCCAGGCACTCCTGCTTCCACCCCCCCTTTTCGGACCGGGTCTGGTTAGAAGCTGTGTTCGGGGGCAGGAAATTCACCGCTCTCGACTTCCTCGCGGTAGGCCATAAAGGCCTCCTGCATGATGGGCCCCAGCTCGGCATAGCGCTTCACGAACTTGGGAGAGAGGTCCGAGTACATCCCTAGCAGGTCATGCGTAACCAAGACCTGTCCATCACACGCCGCTCCAGCGCCAATACCGATCGTCGGGATGGCGATTCGCTTCGTGATTTCGGCCGCAAGCTCTTTGGGGACGCACTCAAGCACGAGGGCAAACAGGCCGGCGTCAGCCAGGGCACAGGCATCTTCAATCAGCTCACGTGCGGCCTCAGGCTGCTTTCCCTGCACCTTGTATCCACCCAGCTGCCGAACACTCTGCGGCGTGAGTCCAACATGCCCCAGAACGGGAATCCCGTTATCGACGAGGGCACAGACCGTATCCACCCGCCGGCGCCCACCCTCAATCTTGACAGCGTCTGCACCTGCTTCCTTGAGAAACCGTCCGGCGTTTGTCAACGCCTGCTCGCAGGACACTTGGTACGACATGAACGGCATATCAGCGACGACGAGCGCTTGCTCCACACCGCGCGCCACAGCCGCCGTATGGTGCAGCATCTCCTCCATCGTCACCGGTAGCGTCGTCTCATACCCCAGCACGGTCATTCCGAGGGAATCCCCCACCAGTGCGACTTGGATGCCTGCGGCATCAATCAGCCGGGCGGTCGCATAGTCGTACGCCGTGAGACAGGCAATTCGCTGCTCGCCTTTGCAGGCTCGAATTCGGGTTGTCGTCCATGGCTTCATGGAGCTCATTTCGTATGGTAGTCAAGCTGATGCAGAAGATCGGCCTCATCAAACGGTTTGATGAGGTAGCCAGATGCGCCCAAAGCGAACATCCTATTGATCACGTCTCTGTCGATAGTGGCAGTGACTAGCAGGGCCTTCGTCTCGCGCGGCAATTTCACGTTCTCCATGAACCACACGCCAGTCTTGTCTCGCATCTGATAGTCCACCAAGACGAAATCAAACTGCTCCTTGGCAACGTGATCGATAGCCGCCTCAGGAGTTTCAACACAGGTCACGTCGTGACCATTATGGCTCAACATGGCTTCCATAATCCGCAGCAGAGCCGGATCGTCATCAAGTGCGAGAATTTTCATTAGCTGAGCCCCAATACATCCTGCATGTCGTACAGTCGAGCACGGCGACTGCAAACCCACTCCGCCGCATGCAGAGCCCCCATCGCAAGCGCATCTCGACTGAAAGCGTTGTGGGTCAAGGAAACGCGCTCTACTGCGTTCTCAAATGCAACCGTGTGATCCCCCACGACTTCCCCCTCGCGGAAGGATCGAATCGCAATACTCCCCTCAGGGTAGCGATCCTGCTGCCCCCCCTCGTCGTGTATCATGACATCATCAAACCGCCCCCCCGCCCCCTCAGCAACCTTCTCGCCGAGCCGCAAGGCCGTACCACTGGGGGCATCAAGCTTGTGGACGTGATGCGTCTCGTCGACAGTCACCTGGTATCCCGCCCCCAACACAGATGCCGCGCGCTTGGCAACGGCAAAGAGCAAGTTTACACCCAGGCTCATATTGGGAGCCCAGACAACCGGAACCTTTCCGGCAGCCCTTTCGACCACGCTGCACTCTTCGTCATCCAGAGCCGTCGTACCAATCACCACGGCCCGCCCCAACTCGGCTGCTAGCGTCGCGATGCCAGGAACGGCCGTGTGATAGGTGAAGTCTATGACCACGTCCGCTGCAGCCAGCGCCTCGCGCAAGTCGGAGGTTAGCACAACACCGAGAGAATCCAGTCCCGCCAAAACGCCAACGTCCTGCCCAAGGGCTTCATGCCCGGCACGTTCGGTCGCACCCACCAGCTCAATGCCATCACGCTGCTGAGAGCAGCGGATCAGCGCCAGCCCCATTCGGCCCGCGGCACCGGTAATCACAATCTTCGTCATCGCGTTTCCTTATAGTACGCCGGCCGTTTCTAACGTGGTCCGAAGCTGCTGCTTCAGTCCGTCATCCATCTCACACAACGGCAAGCGGTAGACCTCTTCGCACAGCCCTTTCATGGCCATGGCTGCCTTGACGGGAATCGGATTCGTATCCAAGAACAGATGACTGAAGACCATGTGGTGAGCCAAGTGCAACGCACGCGCCTCGCTCCATCGTCCCTCTCGGGCAGCGCCCACCATGTCAACCATCACTTCAGGAATCACGTTTGACGCAACGCTGATGACACCTGCCGCTCCTGCAATCATCATCGGCAATGTCAGCGCATCGTCACCTGACAGAATCCCGATGTCGCACTGGCTCAATACGAGACTCACGCGATCTGCGCAGCCGCCGGCCTCTTTGACACCCACCACGGAAGGGTGGCTGGCTAGTCGACAGATGGTCTCAATCGCAATCTCGCGACCGGTCCGTCCCGGAACATTATAGAGCATGACGGGAAGCCCCAAATCCGCAACCGCGGAGAAGTGGCGATAAAGGCCTTCCTGGTTAGGCTTGTTGTAGTACGGCGTCACCTGGAGCGTACCATCGGCACCAGCGTCCTTCGCGCGCTGCGTGAGCGACAACGCCTCCGCAGTCGAGTTGGCACCGGTTCCCGCAATCACTTTCATTCGCCCGCGGCACGCTTCAATCGTCGCGTCAATCACGCGGCTATGCTCCTCATAGCTCAAGGTGGGGCTCTCTCCCGTCGTACCCACCGGAACAATCCCATCAATGCCGGCCGCCGCTTGACGGTCGATCAAGGATCGAAGGCAACCGTAATCGACGGATCCATCTGTATTGAACGGCGTTATAATTGCCGTATAGACTCCCGTAAACATCCCAACACTCCTAATCCAGCATCCTAATCGTAATCCTAATCGTAATCCTAATCGTAATCAGGCGAGGGCGATTGCGACTAGGGCAGGTAACTCCACAACAACGAACGATTCACTCTCGTGGGCCTATACTCGCATATAATCCAACAGACACAAGCGTGGACATTCCCTCGTTTCTCGCCCTGCTAGTCGCATGAGATCTTTCGACTTCGCTCAAGATGACAGTTTTCTAAGGTTTTCTGTCATTCCGAGCGATATCCTTAGCGAGATCCATGTGCAGCTTGCTGTAGCGTTGGCCGTCCCCGGCCAACTCTACAGTTCTCTAGCCATGTCACCCGTGCAGTGAGCCATGCTCAACTTCACCACGCATCACCGCTACTGCGACTTCCAGCTCGTGATATTGTCGCTCTCGAACTGATCGTCTCCATCAGGCCCCTGGCTCCAGACGGCAACACCAATTCCCGACACGATGTTCGTGCTCAAACCGCTAGTAAAACGCGCCTCGACCTCACCATCGTCATTAAAATCCATCATATACTTGTAGCAGTAGTTCCACGGGTCCACAAAACCAACGGTGTTGTCGTTGTCACGGCGAATCCTATTTCTGGGAACATCGAAAAAGATAATCTCACGAGGATTCAGATCGTCCACATTCACCCCGCTCAGAAGGTGGGCGGCATTCTCCCCAAGCTGGATGCCGGTGTGGACCGTCTCCATGTCTTCGCCATTGTTGTCGTAGCCAATCAGTGGATACGGCCAGTCGCCATACTCATCGTGATACGCAACGAAAGCCTTCTCGAGCTGCTTGATGTCCGACTTCGCTCTTGCACGGTTTGCCATTCCCTGCACTTTTCCAATCATAACAAAGACAAGGCCTACCAGGATCAGAATGATGGCAATGACGACCAACAACTCGATAAGAGAGAACGCAGAACGGCTGGACGATCTTGGTACGCTTGAACTCATGACACCTCCAAATGATGGGTAACGTGTGACGGCCGGCTACTTGCGCTCAACCACTCTTACCACGATGGCACCAAAGGGTTCAAGGGTATCGTCGACCAGCTTCCCGTACAGCGGGCTGGCCAAGAAATGTTCCGGGGTGGTCAGGCGACGGGGTTCCGGGCCCAAGTTGATCGCACAGTAGACAACGGAGCCCGCAATTCGTCTTTCAAAGGCAACGACGGTGCGCCCTTCGGGAGGACAATCCTCGCCAACATCCATATGCGCGAAGGCTCCGTATGTGAGCTCTGGGGAGTGGCAACGCAAATGGATGAGGGTCTGATAGAAACGGTACCACATCATACGCGCATCGCGATCGCGAGCAAACAGGTTGCCTTCAAACTCTACGCCGGGAAACGTTTCCACGTTCCCTGCATCCCCAACAACGCGCGGCCCTTTGTCACAGATCCCCATTCGTTCATGAATCGAAGGGCGATTGAGGGCTCCAAATTCCTGCCCCGTCAGCAGGAAAGGGATACAGTGAGAGCTAAGGAAGATCAGCTGGTTAACGGCTCGAACAGCCCCAGCACCAAAGCGATGCAATCCCCTGCCTTCATCGTGATTGTCGGTGTAGCGAGCAAGCCAGAGACCATGCCCCTCCGCAAATGGCTCCTCATAGTTTGCCAGCGCCTCTCGAAACGCCCCCGAGATCCCATATGCCCGAAACGCCTCGAGCTTGTCCGCGAAATCGCCATTGTGAGCCGCATCACCAGATTCACAAATAGTCGACTTCCCCTGCCCGTCCACAGCATAGAGGTAGTGGCAGATCTTGTAGAAATCATCGTCATAGGCTGCGTTGATTCCCCGTCTAAAGAGCCCCATGTTGTTCTCCGTCCCGTAGGACTCTGCCAGAAACAGCAACGAGCGAGACCCGTGGCGCTTCCGCAGCTCCGCCATAGCCCCATTCCAGAAATCCAGATCACTGATCATGTGCGCCATATCCAAGCGGAACCCGTCAATGCCCTGCGGATTGCCTTCCTCATCATTTCCCAGAATGGACAACCAGAAATCGAAGACACCAATCATAGCCTCGCAAAGCCCGGGGTTGTGGTAATCCAGCTTGGCGACATCAGACCAATCGAAGTCATAGAACAACTCGCCATCGGCGTCATGGACGTAGAACTCCGGATTCGATTCAGTCCAGACATGATCCCGGCTCGTGTGATTCGGGGTGATGTCAAAAATGACTTTAAAACCGAGGGCATGCGCGCGCGACACGAGAGTCTTCATTTCATGAATCGACCCGTACTCAGGTTCAATTGCCTGGAAATCACGACTCGAATAGGGGGACCCAATCCCCTTTCGCCCCAGAACACCGATCGGGTACGGGGGAACGAGATAGAGAACCGTGGCCCCCAGAACGGAAATCGTCGGCAGGCTCCGTGTTAGGTAAGCCAGCGGTGATTCACCGTCAGCCGCCTCCTGCGCCGCTTCAATGGCATTGCGAGGCTCCCGTGCTGCGAGGGAGCGCAGGTTGATCTGATAAATAACGGCTTCGTCTATCCAACTCATGGTGCGCTCCTTCCTTAACTAGCGGCGCATAAAGATCTGTGAACTCATTTTCGGAACCAGTACGTGACACTCGCCCCCAGGCCCTCTCGGCGGCAGGACCTTGCCGGGAATACCCGCTTCATTGATCTGCCCCCCGTCACCGACTTGGACCCACTGGCCGGCAGGAAAGCGAACATCGAAGCCAACAGAACGTTTGCACGCATTCACGAGCACCACGAACGCCGCGCCCTCCGAGGTGCCGTCGACATTGACCATGTAGCCCAGGGCGGCCTTCTCGCGCGGACGAATCCAGCGGTAGTGATCAAGTGGAATCGAAGCCCCAACCTTGAAAGCGCCACCCATGGGACTCGTCCGTAACTGGGCAAGCCCTGCATAGTACTCCTGCGTCTTGCGAGCCAACGGGCGGTCGCGATCCTTCCAGCGCAAGGCATTCACACGATCCCCATCGTTGAAGCTGTTATGAATTCCAAACTTGCTGCGCAAGAACTCCTGCCCCTCCGCAATCATAGGGATACCCAGGGAGGTGTACAGCAGCGTTGCACCGAGGCGACTTTTCGCCGCGAGCTCATCCGTCAACTTCGTCCCATCCTTCTTTGGATCCGTGGACAGTTCATCTGTCAGGCACATATCATCGTGGCTCTCGAGATAGTTGACCGACTGTAGCGGGTAGGCAGTCCATTCATCGACCGAACCGCGAATCGCCTTGATAACAGCCTCACGATCACCATGGCCCATCAGAAAGTGCTTCACGGGTTCACGGAAAGAGTTGTTCCACGCCGACCATCCCGTTCCCTTGAGCTGCTGCTTGTGGTTGCCACGGAAGCTCCAGGGCTCCGAAATCAGAATCACGTTCGGGTTCAGCGCGCGAGCCTGCTTTTCAATCTCATGGAGCGTCTCCATGTCGATCAATTCGCAGAGATCGAACCGGAAGCCATCCACATGATGCTCACGCATCCAATACAGAATGTTGTCCACGATGAACTTGCGCATCATCGGAGCCTCCGTGCGAACGTCATTTCCACAGCCACTGAAATTGCTGAGTATGAACTCCTGGTTCTGACGGAAGAAGTACTTGCGGTCGATCGCATGGAAGACGTTCGGCGAGCCAATATGGTTGTAGACGACATCCAGAATCACGCCAAAGCCCTGATTATGCAAGAAGTCAACCATCGTCTTGAACTCGTAGTACTGGGATCCCTTGAGGGGCTTGCCCGCGTAGGAGGCCTCCGGGGCAGCGTAAAAGGCTGGATTGTATCCCCAGCCGTGATCCGATATGCCATTGTCGAACTCACTAACCGGCATGAATTCAATCATGTTGATCCCCTGGCGACGCAGATGATCCAGCCCCGTCCCCGTTCCCAGGGTAGCGGAAACCCCTCCGTAGAGTCCCCGCAGTGGAGCCGCAACACCAGACGAGGCATGCGCGGTCAGGTGACGAACATGCGTCTCATAGACAACAACATCTTCCAGACGAGGGGCACGGTACTGCTGGTCATCCCACCCGTCGAACCACTCATTCGTCGCATCGGGGTCAATGACGATTGATGCATTGTGCGAATGCGCAGCAGCACGGGCATAGGGATCTCCGAAAGCAGACCTGGGGTTGAACCCCTCCCCGGCTCCTGTCGGTCCATCAATCCGAAAGGCATAGTAGGCACCAGCCATGAGCTCAGGAAGTGCAACTTCCCACACGCCGTCTGAGTCACGAAGCATGGCATGAACCGCCTTGGGGCGAATAGACTTGTTCGTCTTGCGATCGCGCA
>JABGOW010000391.1 GCA_018645275.1 Verrucomicrobiota bacterium | reverse complement strand
ATAGAACGGAATCCAGATCCCTGCCAATGGCAGAGTCTTTGACGCCTGTCATACCGAGGTCCGTCAAATAGCCAGTCCCGCCGGGAAGTATGATTTCGTCCGACGTCTGGACATGGGTATGCGTTCCCACAACGGCGCTCACCCGACCATCAAGGTAGCGCCCCATGACGATCTTCTCTGATGTCGCTTCGGCATGCAGGTCCACAAGCTTGATTTTGCTGGATGCGTGAAGTCCGATGAGCTCATCGGCCTTACGGAACGGGCAGTCGTAGGGTTTCATGAACACCCGACCAATGAGACTGAAAACGGAAACATCGCCGAAGGCCGTCTCAACGGTAACCGCACCTCGGCCCGCGCAGCCTGGAGCGAAGTTGGCGGGACGCAAGACCCGGGACTCCGTATCCATGAATGCAGCGAGATCTTTCTGGTCCCACGCGTGATCTCCAAGTGTCACCACATCGGCCCCACCTTCGAGAAACTCCTCTGCCAGCTTGCCAGTCAGGCCCCGACCTCCTGCGGCATTCTCAGCGTTGACGACCACAAAATCGACACCCTCGCTTTGCTTCAGGCGTGCCACAACCTGCGCGAACACCATTCGCCCCGGCGCACCTACAATATCTCCAACCATTAGTATTTTCATAATCTCAACTGTGTCCGGAGCAAGGACGACCACGCGCCATGCGACCGACTATTTTAGATTTCCAAATTCTCGATTTCAGATTTGCGCTTACTTCGCGTACTCAACACAGCGCGTTTCACGGATAGCCGTGATTCGAATCTGCCCGGGGTACTGAAGGTCCGTCTCGATCTTCTTGCTGATGTTACGTGCCAGCACCATCGCCGCCGCATCATCAATTTTGTCGGGCTCCACAATCACGCGGACCTCTCGCCCCGCCTGAATGGCATAGCTCTTCTCCACGCCTTCGAAGTCATTCGCAATGGCCTCGAGCTTCTCAAGGCGCTTAATGTAGCGACCGCTCGACTCCGAGCGCGCCCCCACACGCGAGCTGGACATAGCATCGGCCGCAGAGCACAGCACAGCATACAGGCTCTGCGCCTCAACGTCTTCATGATGCGCGGCAACGGCATTCACGATTTCCTGGGATTCACCCAGGCGTTTGAGCAGGTCGGCACCAATGATCGCATGCCCACCTTCCACTTCGTGGTCAAGCGCTTTGCCGATATCATGGAAGAGCCCCACGCGCTTGGCGATCTGCGGATCAAGCCCCATCTCACCAGCCATAAGCCCCATGAGCTGTGCCACTTCAACGGAGTGACGCAGGACATTCTGAGTATAGCTGGTACGGAACTTCAAGCGACCCAGCGTACGCACAAGCTCGGGGTCGACCCCCTGAATGCCCACTTCGAAGAGCGTCTCTTCGCCAGCGGTACGAATCGTTTCCGTCATATCTTCGGTGGCCTTCACCACAACCTCCTCGATACGCGCGGGATGGATGCGACCATCCGCCAGGAGACGCTCCAGGGCTTGCTTGGCAATCTCGCGACGCACGGGATCAAACCCGGACACCACGACGGCCTCGGGCGTGTCATCAACGAGGAAATTGACTCCCGTGGCTGCCTCGAGGGCGCGGATATTGCGCCCGTCGCGGCCAATAATGCGGCCCTTCATATCGTCACTCGGCAGGGCAACTGCGCTCGTGACAATGTCACTCGTATGCGAGGAGGCATAGCGTTGAATGGCCTGCGTGATAATCCGCTTGGATTCACGCTCGGCGGTATCCTTGGCTTGCTCCTGCATACGCCGGATCAATCCGCCAATTTCACCATGGACCTCTTTCTCCATGCGTGTGAGTAGCGTTTGGCGCGCTTCATCCTGCGTCATGCCTGCGACGCGCTGCAGGTTCTGCTTCTCCTCCTCGATCAGCCTTGCGATTTTTACCCGCTCCTCTTCCAGCGCGGCATCGCGTTTCTCAATCTCGGCCAGCTTCTCATCAACGGCGTGTTCCTTCCTGTCAATAAGAGACACCTTGCGATCAAGGTTGGTCTCGCGAAGCCCAACACGCTCCTCAATTGCGGCAAGTTCTTTGCGTCTCGATTCTGTTGACTTCTCAAACGCCTCGCGCGCCTTGAGCACGTCGGCCTTGGCCGTAATCGTCCCCTCTTTGCGCAGCGTTTCCGCTTCGCGTTTGGCATCGGTCAACAACCGCTTGGCCTGATCCTCATCCGTATTCGCCTTCACCCGTCCCATAGCCTGCCGAATCAGGTATCCTGCAGCCAAGCCCACGACCCCAGCCACAACGCCTGCAATAATCCCACTCATGCGTCCCTCCCATCCTGTTATCTGCCGTCCCCTCCTCATGCGGGAGGGATTGGCTAGTTATGCTCTACTTTGCGCCCTCGTAACCCGTGTCTCTGAAATCACCATATCCATGCCAACATCCCACGCCTCGCTCGGAACAGAGTCGAGGCGCTGAAAATCAAAACACACGCCGACCTTGAAGGGATGCGTATCACCAACGGCATCCGCAAGCAGGCGATCGTAGTACCCCTTGCCATGGCCAACGCGTCCCCCCGCCTCATCAAATGCGACACCCGGCACCGCAATGCAGGCAGCAGGTGTGATCTCTGCCCACGAGACCTCCTTGGGTTCAGGCACGCCCCATGGTCCGTTCGCCATGACGGTCTCACGTGTCATCGCTTTGAACCCGTACTCGCCTCGCGCCTTGCAGTACGCCGGAACGAGCAAACGTTTGCCCTGGTCCCAGCACTGTGCCATCGCGGCATCGAGCAGGACCTCGCCGGAGATGGCCACATAGAGGCAAACCGTTTCGGCAGTCCGAAAAGCATCCAACGCCACAAACCGCTCGGAAATGCGTGAACTCCGCGATGCGACCCAGTCGGGCTCAAGGGCGGCGCGCTCGCGGCGCATGTTCTCACGTAGTTGCTGTTTTGTAACGGCCATCTTACTCATGATGCTGCAGCTCCCGCCCAATTCAGCATCCGCGTCTTGATCGTCTGTTCATAGCCCTCTTCTGAAGGCTCATAATAGACGGCGGAGGTCGGGATGTACTCCTGGTTCACGTGATTGCCTTTGAACGCGTGAGGATAGGCATACCCCTTGGTCGGCTCTTTGCCCTCGGCAGTATTCAGGTGCTTGTTCTTCAGATGCTCCGGCACGGGAAGGACACGCCCCGATTCAACATCCTTCAACGCCTTGCCGATCGCCTCATAGGCGGCATTGCTCTTGGGGGCGGTTGCAAGATAGGTGGTTGCCTGAGCCAGCGTGATGCGCGCCTCGGGCATGCCGACGAACTCAACCGCCTGCATTGCTGCGGTTGCAATTGATAGACCACGCGGATCTGCGTTGCCGATGTCTTCTGAAGCGAGGATCACGAGCCTTCGGGCGACAAAACGCGGATCTTCCCCGGCATAGAGCATCTTCGCCAGCCAGTAGACTGCCGCGTGAGGGTCAGAACCGCGCACACTCTTGATGAACGCGGAAATGGTGTCGTAGTGGCCATCTTCATTGTTATCGTACAGGATGGCTTTCTTCTGGACCGAATCCTCCGCCACACCCTGATCCACGTGGATCATGCCAGCATCGTCCGGATGGGTGGTCAGCACCGCAATCTCCAGCGCATTGAGGGCACGACGCGCATCGCCTTCACACATGCGAGCCATATGAAGCAGAGCGTCATCATCTGCAACCACGCTATGCGCCGCCAGACCGCGCGGATCACTTAGAGCTCGGCGCAGAAGCGAGACAACCGCCTCCTCAGAGAGCGGGTTGAGTTGGAACACTAGAGAACGGGACGTCAAGGGCGTGTTGATAAAGAACATGGGGTTGTGGGTCGTCGCCCCGATCAGCGTAATGGCCCCATCTTCAACATGTGGCAGAAGGACATCCTGCTGTGCCTTATTGAACCGGTGAATCTCGTCAACGAACAGGATGGTCTCCGTACCATCCTGTTTGAGGCGATGGCGGGCGTCCTTAATCAAAGCCCGCAGCTCAGCGACATTGGCCAGAACGCCACTGGTGCGCACAAACCGACGTTCTGTTGCAGCGGCAATGACCTCAGCCAGCGACGTTTTGCCGCAGCCGGGGGGGCCGTAAAGGATAATACTGCCGAGGCGGTCGGCATCAATGGCGCGGCGAAGCAACTTGCCGGGTCCCAGCACATGCTCCTGCCCGGCAATCTCCTCGACGGACGCCGGGCGCATACGCGCTGCAAGCGGCTGCGTGCCCTGTGGGGGCGCATCGCCTGGTTTCTCAAACAGATCCATACCGCTCTCCAGAACAAAAAAAACCCCACCATGCCGAACAGACGTATCTCTGAGCCTCGTAAACGAGGTGGGTGCTTTAGTCAGCGATTCGAGTCTCCCCACCCGAAGGGGGGTGCACTGTCCACGCTGCATTCAAGCTCCCTGATCATGTAACCTGGGTCAGAGATGTGTGCCTGCAACCGAGCAAGGCAGGGTAATTCAATTCCCTCTTGAGAGTATGTATCCTATTATAGCTGTTTCAATCTGCGCTCGCGCACGAATGAGCGATTCTTGCCGCTGCGCAGCGACACCGTACAACAGCGGCGGGCCACATGCCCCCCGCACAAACCAGAAACCCGCTTTTCTTTAGAAGAAATGACGATTTCCGCGCGCTTATAAAATCCGCAACCTGCAACAATCAACACCCATCCACAGGTTAGCAGAATCAGATCAAACAAAGTACTCATCACCGGGTTATCCACCCCACCTTAGTCCCAATTGAGTTCCCGACAAACGCCAATTCCCGGCGTCCCTCGTTAACCCTCTCTAATATCAACATCTAGTTCTCGCTTCAGAGCGTCCTTGATAGCCTCATGATACCCGTTGGCATCTTCGTCCGTCAGTGTCCGCTCGAAAGATCTATACGTGAGGGAGTATCCAAGGCTCTTCGTGCCTCGTTTCACCCCTTCACCGGTGAATATATCAAAGAGGTCTATACCTGTCAACTCGACCGGAGCGGCCTCATGAATCACCTTCAAAATGGCTGAATGGGATACGTTTTGATCCACGGCAATGGCGACATCGCGGCTGATCGCCGGATACTGTGGAATGGGATGAAAAACTGGATTTGTGAACACGGAGCCCAGAAGCGGGGTTACAGGGAGTTCGGCGAAGGCAACAGGGTCCGCCATCCGGTGCCGATGCCGGAGATCCTTGCGAAGCAGCCCAAGAACCCCCAAAGGAGTATCGCCGAGTTTCACGGTTACGGCCTCGCCTGGCTCGCTATAGGGGTGTTCGGCTGGCGTGAATCGAAGCGTATCTTTATCAAGGCGCTGGGCGGAAACAAGCGCCTCAACCACGCCCTTGGCCCACAAGAAGACCTCATCGGGCTTCACGGTACGACGCTTCTCAAGCTCGCCGCACCCCACCTTGCCCATGAGTCCGATACAGACACGATCCTCCTCGTTCACGGCACCTTCGGAATCCTTCCAGAACACCTTGCCAATCTCGAAGAGCGCGGCATCTGTGATCTGGCGGGAGTGATTACGCCCCAGACACTCCACCATCTGCGGAATGAGTGAATTTCGCATCACACCGTGGTCTGCGCTGACGGGGTTCGGCAGAAGCACGCGTGCTGCTTGATCCTCCTCGGTGAAGATGTTCAGCAGCGACTCCGAAACGAAGCTGTAGCTCATAATTTCATGAAGCCCCAGCCCAATGAGCTTGTCACGGCAGGAGAAGATCGCGCGCGAGGGTTCATCACAGGCGTTGGGGACCACTTTGGCCTGGGGAATGATATCCGGAACATGCGCAAGACCGTACATCCGCGCTACTTCCTCAACCAAGTCCGCCTCAATATCAAGATCAAGCCTGAAAGCGGGAACTTCAACCGTCACGGTTTCTGGTGACTTCTCAACAACCGGAATCATGAGTGACTCGAAGATCGCGACGACGCGATCCACACCAGCAGACACCCCAAGAAGCCGGTCCATGCGGGCCAACTCAAGCTTGATCTGACGAGGCTCACGCTTGCCGGGATAGACATCGAGGATGCCCGTGGCCACAAAGCCGCCGGCAAGCGACTGCATCAGCTGCGCAGCACGGTTGCTCGCCCAGTCCACGGTCTCGACGTTCACACCGCGCTCGAAGCGATGCGACGATTCCGTTGAAAGCGAAAGCGTGGAGGACGTACGGCGAATGCGGCGCGGATCAAAACATGCGCTTTCCAGCAGCACGGTCTCTGTATCAGCCTGAATCTCGCTTCCGGCAGCACCCATCACACCGGCAATGGCAACGGGCTTCTCGCTGTCCGCGATAAGCAGCATATCGGAAGTCAGCGGGCGCTCAACCCCATCAAGCGTTGCCATCTTCTCGCCCGAAGCAGCCGTGCGCACGACAATCTGGTTCTCGGAAAGCAAGGCATGGTCGAAAGCATGCAGCGGATGCCCACACTCCAGCATGACATAGTTTGTAACATCCACGATGTTGTTGATCGGGCGAACCCCGCACATGGAAAGACGCCGCTGCATCCAGAGCGGACTGGGGCCGATCTTGATATCGGTCAGGGCCCGAGCCGTATAGCGTGGGCAGCCTGCAGCATCGTCAATCGTGACAGAAACAAAGTCAGAAATGGGAGCAGTCCCCTCGTTGAGAGAAATCTCGGGTATTTTCAGGGAGGTGCCGTATAGCGCAGCAAACTCGCGAGCAATGCCGATGATGCTCAGGCAATCCGGGCGGTTCCAGGTAATCTCGAGCTCAAGCACGGTATCGGGAGGGCCAAGAATATCCGAAAGTGGCGTACCGGGAATGGAGTCATGGGGCAGAATCATAATCCCATCATGGTCATCAGAAAGCTCCAGCTCATCCTCCGCGCAGAGCATGCCGAACGACTTCTCGCCGCGAATCTTTGCCTTCTTAATCTTGAAATCCCCGGGGAGCGTCACCCCGACGCCGGCAAACGGAGCCTTGTCGCCCACCTCGAAATTGGTTGCGCCGCAAACGACCTGAAGTTCCTCGGTCCCGTTGAAGACGCGACAAAGGCGCAATCGGTCTGCCCCCGGGTGGGGTTCCATATGGCGAACCTCCCCGACAACCACCCCTGCATAGTCACTGCCAATCGTGGCAATGCCCTCGACCTCAATCCCAGAGAACGTGAGCTTGTCTGCAAGCTCCTGCGGCGTTGCATCAAGATCAACGTATTCCTGTAACCAACTAACAGGCACCTTCATGATGGAGGCTCCTCTATCGAAACTGTGTCAGAAATCTGACGTCATTGTCATATAGCATCCGGATATCGGGAACGCCGTACTTGATCATGGCGATACGCTCAATACCCATGCCGAACGCATACCCCGTAACCGCCTCTGCATCATAGCCGACACGTTCAAACACGCGGGGGTCTACCATACCCGCACCTGCAATCTCGATCCATCCACTCTGCTTGCAAACTCGGCAACCCTTGCCGAGACAGACGTGACAGGTGAAATCACACTCCACGCTCGGCTCCGTAAAGGGGAAGAAGTGCGGACGGAAGCGCACGTTGACGTCAGGGCCCATCATTTGCTGAGCGAAGTACGCCAGCGTGCCCTTCAGGTCTGCGAGGGAAACATCGGTGTCGACGTACAAGCCTTCAATCTGATGGAAGTTGGCACTGTGAGTGGCATCCGTCGTATCGCGACGATAACAGCGGCCCGGCGTCACAATGCGCACCGGCGGCGGCTGTTTCTCCATCACGCGAATCTGCACGGGGGATGTCTGCGTACGCAGGAGCTCGCCCGACTCCAGCCAGAAGGTGTCCTGATTGTCCAATGAGGGGTGATAGTCAGGCGTATTGAGCGCCTCAAAGTTGCGATACCCTGTCTCTACATCAGGGCCTTCGGCCACCGTGAAGCCGATACGGCTGAAGATGCGAACCGCCTCTTCAATGACCAGGGAAATGGGGTGCATGGTGCCACAGGCTCGCCAGCGGCCGGGCAACGTTGCGTCAAAGGCTGACGGCGCGCCCTCGTGGGTCGCGTTGGCCTTCAGCTCACTCAAGCGCTTTTCCAGAGCCGCATTCAACGCATTCTTAAGCGCATTGGCGCCCTGCCCCACGGCAGCGCGATCTTCGGGAGCAACATCCTTGAGCCCCTTCATGATTTGGGGTAGCAGCCCCTTGCGCCCCAAGTACTCAATGCGAACGGCCTCGATATCCTGCGCGTTCGCCGCATCCATGGCCGAGGCCACTGCTCTTGCCTTGACGGCCTCTATTTCCGCTAGATTCATGACTCCCTCTCGACACAAAAAAAGGCCATCTCAAGAGATGGCCTCTTTTGGCTTGCACAGATTGCGCTACGCCAGGCTGGCCTTCGCCTGCTCGACAATCTTCGTAAAGCCCTCTGGGTCGTGGATTGCGATTTCGGAGAGCATCTTGCGGTTCAAACCGACATTAGCCTTCGTCAACCCTTCCATCAGCCGATTGTACGTAATACCGTTCAAGCGGCCTGCTGCCGACACGCGGCTGATCCAGAGACGGCGATAGCTACGCTTCTTGTCTTTGCGATGCGTCGTCGCCATAACCATGGCGCGGTCCACTGCCTCTGTTGCGGTGCGAAACAGCTTGCTGCGCGACCCGCGAAATCCTTTGGCACGTTCAAGCACGCGCCGACGGCGCTTGCGTGATGCTGGTGCATTAGTTGCTCTTGGCATGATTCTTCTCCAGAAAGGAACGTTCTATGAGGCAAGCAGCGTCTTGATGCGCTTGTTCTCTGCGGTGCTCAGAATTGCCGCACTCCGCAAATTGCGTTTGCGTTTGCGGGTCTTGGCAGAAAGCAGATGTCCTGAGCCCGCCTTCGAGTACTTCAGCTTGCCGTTAGCCGTCACCTTGAACCGCTTGGCTGCTGCTTTGTTTGTCTTGGTTTTCGGCATATCAAACCCGTCTTGCTATAAGTGATCGTCCACAAACTGAGCGCAGCAATACCCTGCGTTCTGTGTGGAAAGGTTCGTACGCTATCGCAATCGGCAGGTGGCGTCCAGTGTTTTTTTAACTCTTTCCTGAGCGTACACCCAGCATCGCCACGATCATGCGGCCAACCCGTTTTGGAGCCATATCGACGGAGCTGACATCGGCACAGTCCTTAATAACGCGCTCAACAACGGCGAAACCAAGCTCACGATGCGCATTTTCACGCCCACGGAAAGTAAGACTGATCTTGACCTTGTGACCCTTGCTGAGGAACTTCTTCACATGCCCCAGCTTCGTTTCATAGTCATGATCCCCCACATTCGGGCGGAACTTGATCTCTTTCACCGCATTCTGATGCTGGTGTTTGCGCTGCTCGCGCTTCTTGCGCCCCTGCTCGTAACGGAACTTGCCATAGTCCATAAGACGGCAAACCGGGGGCTTTGCGTCGGGGGATATCTCGAC
Source organism: Verrucomicrobiota bacterium (assembly GCA_018645275.1). Taxonomy (GTDB): domain Bacteria; phylum Verrucomicrobiota; class Kiritimatiellia; order UBA8416; family UBA8416; genus JABGOW01. The sequence goes on along the minus strand of JABGOW010000391.1, from coordinate 6,951 downwards.
AAGATCCAGGTTCTGGTCCTGTGCAATTCTCAGTGCCTCGCGTGTCTGCATGATGCCGATCGGCTTACCATCGACCCCGTTTAGGCGGACCTCCGGTACACGGATCTTATGATTGAGTCTAATGAACGAACGAATAATCGACCTCCCTATCCTTGCTGTTCTGATTCTCTCCGAAGCTGCGCCATGGCCGCATCCAGTGCCATTGTCGTCTGCTCACCATCCCGCCCCCGAAGAGCCACGGTCTGGCTTTCCTGTTCATTGCCCCCCAAGATCATCATGTAGGGCACGCGCTCATTGCGCGCCAAACGAATCTTGGCCCCTATCCGCTCAGAGCGGCGATCCACGGCAACCCGAAAATCCTGTTCGCGGAGCTGCGCAGCAATCTGATCGGCGTATTCCAGCTGATCATCCGTGATCGGCAACACTTTAATCTGCTCGGGAGCCAGCCACATCGGAAACTTGCCGCCATAGTGCTCCACAAGAACACCGAAGAAACGCTCAATACTGCCAAGCAGTGCACGGTGCACCATATAGGGACGATGATCACAGCCGTCCTCGCCAGTATACTTCAAATCGAACTGCTCCGGCAAATTGAAATCAAACTGAATGGTCCCCATCTGCCACTCACGCCCAATCGCATCCTTGATCTTAAGGTCAATTTTGGGGCCATAAAACGCGCCGCCCCCGGCATCCACCTCATACGCAATAGACTCCGAAGTCAGGGCATCCTTCAGCGATGTTGTTGCCTGATCCCAACGCGCTTCCTCACCGACAGCCTTGTCCGGGCGGGTCGAAAGGTATGCCGTCACATTATCGAAACCAAACGCCTTCAGCATGTTGAGGGCGAACGTCACCGTGGTCTTGACCTCATCCTGAATCTTCTCTGGGGTGCAGAAAATGTGGGCGTCATCCTGCGTGAAACCGCGAACGCGCAGCAAACCATGCAGAACACCGCTTTTCTCATAGCGATAAACCGTCCCAAGCTCTGCCCAGCGCAACGGCAGGTCGCGGTAGGAACGCTTGTGACTCTTATACACCTGAATATGGAACGGACAGTTCATGGGTTTGACGAAGTAGTCATGTCCATCCACATCCATCGGAGCGTACATGTTCTCTTTGTAGAAATCCAAGTGGCCCGAGGTTGCCCAGAGCTCAGCGCGACCGATATGCGGAGAGTAGAGCAGTTCGTATCCCGAACGGTAGTGCTCGCGACGCCAGAAATCTTCGATGATCGAACGAATGCGAGCCCCGCGCGGATGCCAATGCACGAGTCCCGGCCCCACATCCTCCTGGATGCTGAACAGGTCCATCTCTTTGCCGATCTTGCGGTGATCGCGTTTCTGCGCTTCCTCGAGCTGCTTGAGGAGCACTTTCACCTGTTTGGGCGACTGCGCTGCAATGCCATAGATCCGCTGCAGCATGGGGTTTGTCTCATGGCCACGAAAATAGGAACCAGCAACCGATGTCAGTTTGAATCCTCGGATGTCACCCGTGTTCTCCACATGAGGGCCACGGCAGAGATCCAGGAAGTCGGCACAACGATAGAAAGTGATGGGCTCCCCTTCGGGAATATCGGAGAGACGTTCCAGCTTGAAAGTCTGACCCGCAAGCATCTCGGCCGCCTCGTCGCGTGATACTTCGAGACGCTCAAAAGGACTCTTCTCCGCAATAATCTTCGCCATTTCAGCTTCAATGGCTGGAAAATCCTCGGGAGTGAGACGCTTCGGGAGATCCACATCATAGTAGAAGCCGCCGTCCGTCGCAGGGCCGATATCCAATTGGACATCGCCATAGAGTCGACAGAGTGCCGCCGCCATCACGTGCGCCGTGCTGTGGCGCAGTCGTTCAAGATCCAATGCTGAGTCTCCCATGTAGTTCCAATTCGGCCCGCCATCAGGTGCGAATGGTGGGCGATACAGGATTTGAACCTGTGACTTCCGCCGTGTGAAGGCGGCGCTCTAGCCACTGAGCTAATCGCCCATGCGCGGATTCCGATCTGAAATTCGCGACGAAATATAGGGTGTGGTGGATCGCAAGTAAAGATGAAACACGGGGAACTCAGGGAAAACCATCTTCGGCGAAAACCATCTTTTACAGGAAAACAGTTTGCCTAAAACGCTGGACAGCTCTAAAATCACCCGTAGTGACAACAGACAGACAAGGTATTCTGCATTGTTGGAATTCGTTGATGAGAGAGGGAGGGCAGTATCATGAACCGAAAACTCCGCATGGGGATGGTTGGTGGCGGTCGCGATGCCCTGATAGGGCCTTTGCATCGTGCCGCTGCTCAGGCCGATGGGCTAATTGAACTTGCTGCCGGAGCATTCAGCAGCACGCGGCCGAAATCAAAGGACAGCGGCGCCGACTTTGGTCTTTCACCCGAGCGAGTCTATGGGGTCTACCGCGATATGCTGCGGTCAGAGGCCAAGCTACCCAGCGACAAGCGAATTGATTTCGTCAGCATCGTAACCCCCAGCAACATGCACTACCCCGTTGCCATGGCTGCGCTTGATGCGGGATTCCATGTATTGTGCGAGACCCCCATGACCACAACGGTTGACGAGGCGGAGAATCTGGAGCGCAAACTGGAGCAAACCGGAAAGATCTTCTGCCTCACGCAGCATCATGCGGGATACCCCTTGGTGGCAGAAGCACGTGAACTTGTGAAGTCCGGAAAACTGGGAACGATCAGGCGTGTCGTTGTCGAATACCCTCAGGGCTGGCTGGCCACCCGCATTGAGGCCCGCGGGCAGAAGCAGGCCGCTTGGCGAACCAACCCGCGGAATTCCGGGGGGAGTTGCTGCATGAGTGATGTTGGAGTGCACGCGGAGGGGCTCGTTGCCACAATCACAGGTCTGACGATCAGCGAGATCTGTGCCGACCTGACGACGTTTGTGAATGGTCGGATGCTTGAAGATGACGGGACGGTTCTGTTGCGATACGAAGAGGGCGCCAAAGGCGTGCTCTGGGCTACGCAGGTTGCCATCGGCGATACAAGCGGCCTTCGGATTCGGGTCTATGGTGACGGCGGGACCCTGAGCTGGCGACGCTCGGACCCGAATCGCCTATCTGTATTCAACCAAGAGGGGGAGGAGGAAATCAGAACCTGCCCACCTTCCGATGTCGAAGATGCCACGCCAGATGTACTGCTTCCACCGGGGCACCCCGAAGTCCATGTGGCGCCCCTGGCACGCCTGTACCGGAGTTTTGCGCAAGCCGTCATTAAGAGCATCGACGAAGGCAAGACTCCTCCTCCTGAAGCACGTGGTTTTCCCGGAGTCCGAGAGGGCATTCGCTCGGCACATTTCACGGCGGCAGCGGTCGCAAGCTCCACATCCAAGGAGAAGTGGGTTTCGGTGTAGCAATGGAGCCAGGACAGCCTCGTCCTGGAACAGCGGCCCGAGGGCGGACCGCCTCCATCTATGCAATCAGACCTCATATTCCAACAATGGAGCGGTCCGCCCTCGCCCCGGAAAGCGAGAGGACGAAGCTCCCTACAGCACTTATGCGTCGGGCTTGCCGATCTTGCGCAGTCGCATGCTAAACGTGCTTCCAACATCAGGTTCGCTCGCGACGGAAATCTCGCCACCATAAAGGGATGCCAGACGCTTCAGGATCGAAAGCCCGAGGCCGCTGCCGAGAATGTTGCGTGTTTGGTCCGTCTTGATCCGAACAAACTCCCCGAACAGCTTATCAACGTCTTCGGGAGTCATACCAATCCCCGTGTCAATAACGTCAATGTTCAGCCCGTCTTCCCCCACGCATAGCGCCACTGTGACGCTTCCGTTGTCTCGGTTGTACTTCACGGCATTCGACACGAGATTGTTGAGCATCATGTCCAGCTCACCGCGGTCCGCCCAGATTCGGACTCCCTCAGCGCCCTCCTGCGCCAGCGTAATACTCCGGCGAGCGGCCCCGGTCTCAACGAGCTCAAGCGCAGAGGCTACAACCTCCTGCATATCAAGCCACTCCATATCCCGAACCTTCTCGCCAGACTCAAGGCGAGTCATATCCAGCAGATCAACGATCAGTTTACGCATCTGATCCAACCGCTTCAGACTGCGGTTCACGGCATCATCGTATGCGCCAACGTCATCCCCAAGAATGTGATCGCGGAGCAGATAGAGATATCCAGAAACGGCGGCAATGGGCGCCTTGAGTTCATGCCCAAGCACACGGGTAAACTCAAACCTGACACGCTTGTTGGCCGCCTCAAGCGCCTTCGCTTTGCGGGCTAGAACCAGTCGCGTTGCAGCCTTCCGCACGGAGTGTTTCAGGTCTCGCGGCGTAAAGGGCTTTGGCAGAAAATCGTATGCCCCCTTCCGCGTCGCCGTAATGGCCGTGTTAATGGAGGCATATGCTGTAATCATGATCGTCAGCATGTCGTCCTGCTGCTGAACCGTCTGATTCAGCACGTCAATGCCACTGATTCCGGGGAGTTTGTAGTCCAACAGCAGAATATCGGGCGCGGCCTTCTGAATCAGCGCAACGGCGTCCTCCCCCGTCGAAGTTTCTTCAACCTTAAACTGGATCGTCTCCTGTGCTTCAGGGAGCTCGACCTCGAAATGGTCCAGGGAACGAACAATGCCACTACGCATCCCTGCTTCATCATCAACTGCGAGCACATTCAGCGTGATCATACCCTACAACTCCTCATCCCGGCATGGGATCTTGACGGTGAATGTGGTTCCGGTGGGGCCTGTTTCGGGATCGGCATTACTCTCCACGCTAATCTGACCACGATGCATCTTAATAATGCCGTACGTAACGGCAAGCCCCAGCCCAGTTCCTTTGCCAATTTGCTTCGTCGTGAAGAAAGGCTCAAAAATCTTGCCGACGTTTTCGTGCGAAATGCCGACACCCGTGTCGCTGACTTGAATCACGAATTCACTCTCGTCGACCCGCGTGTGCACGGTGAGCCGTCCCCCTTCTGGCATGGCGGCGTAGGCATTGGTCAGGAGGTTGGTCATCACCTGCAAGATCTGATCGGCATCCACTTCGACCATCGCCCTATCGCCCTTGTGCTCTTCACGAACATCAACGTTGGGCGGAACCACAACCGAACGAATGCCACGGCGCATCAGGTCCTGAACATCAACAGGCTGTCGCTGCACTTTGTTCTGGCGTGCGAAGTGAAGAAGGCCGGAGACGATCTTCTTGCAGCGATCAGCCTGCTCAGCAATCATCTGTGCGTCTTCGTGCAGACGGTGATCCTCCTCAAGGTCATCCATCAACAGATGGGCATACATCAGCACGACCCCCAGCGGATTATTCACCTCATGGGCGATGCCAGCAGCCAGCTGCCCCATACTCGCAAGTCGTTCAGACTGCATAAGGGCCTCCTGGGTGTTGGCGAGCTCAGAGTTCGACTTCGCCAACTCATCCACCGTGCCATGCAGTTGGTCAATTGTGTACGGCAGGCACATCTCGCTCTCCGCCAGCCCCATGGAGATCGCTATGGCATGCTCCCGACAGGTCTCGTACCCACAGGCGCCGCAGTTGAGTTCATCCTCGTCACAGGATTTGCCCATACGCTTAAGAATCCTGGCAATATCAGCCTGATTGGGTTGCTCCAGTCGTTGATCCAGATCTGAAAAGACACGGGACAGGTCCAGGCCCTTGAATTCCTGAATGGCCGCTTCCCACTCCTCTCTACTGCAGGTCGACATACGGTCGCGCACATAGGCGCTCACGCGACTACGACGGCGAAACAGGGGAGCCTCCGCCTGGGTGCCTGCCCCCATGATGCACCCCTGGCAGGCGAGCACTTCGAGAAGCTGGGTCGGCAGATCTCCGGAAGCGAACTCTTTGATGGCGGTGCTGAAGTTCTTTCCGTCAGCCGTCACAACATCCTGCTGGATAAGGTCCTCTTCAATCGCCGCAGCCTGCAGCATCCCCCCCGACAACGGGAACAATGCTCCGCTGCCACCATGCGGAGGATCGAAATCCCTTGGTGGAACCGCCCCGGGGTGTAAGTCCTGCTGCACGAGCATTTGGCGAAGCTCGATAAACGTCAGCACGGCATCAATCTCATCTTCAAGATTTGCATCCATACCCTCGCCCTTCTTCGCGGTGCAGGGGCCGATGAAGACAACCCGAATTCCGTCTCCGTGGAGCTTACGCATGACACGGGCCATGGCCACCATTGGGGATACGACCGGGGCAAGAGCAGGGACCATCTCGGGGAAGTACTTCTCAACATAGAGCGCGACGGCCGGGCACGTTGTCGCGATCATGGGCTCCCCCTTCTTCGCAAGTAACTCCTTATATCGACGGGCCACGAGATCGGCACCAAACGCAACCTCGCTTACCCAACGAAAGCCGAGGCTGTGAATAGCGGCAACGAGGTCGCGATAAGGATAGTCCTGGAAGTCAGAGGCAAAGCTGGGCGCAATGATGGCCGCTACGGGGTCTCCACGCTGCAGAAGTTCCTCAACGCGCGGAATGCTATCGACAACAACCTTCGCACGCTGCGAACAAACCCGAACACAGTTGCCGCAGCCGATGCATCGCTCATGAATGACCTTGGCCTGCCCCTCAATAATCCGAATAGCCTTTGCCGGACATTCGCGCACACAGGTGTAGCATACACGACAGCGTTCGGACATCGTGTGAATCGTCTGGAAGAAGTTCTCCCGCTGACCCTCGCGCTCTTGGGGTATAGGCATCTTCGCCATACTACTCAACCTCTGTGATTTCTATCTGTTAATTATTTGACGAATTATTATGAAGGATGCCTTCCTCCCCGTCAACCTGCAATTCTCCTGCTAGGGACACACAATGTATCCGAGAAAGTCTGAAGTGTTTTCGGAAAACCCACCCCCTCGCTGCTTCTACAGGGTGGCGGGCACGATAGAGAGTGCCGCCGAACGTGGAGGGAACCCAGAATGCGCGATGCACGAATCAAGGAAGAGGGGCCGGGATACTACCACATCGTTTCAAGGGTTGTGG
>JABGOW010000300.1:3877-16321 GCA_018645275.1 Verrucomicrobiota bacterium | reverse complement strand
GGCACGTGGCCGCTCCACCCACCCGTCTGTGCGATTTGCCCGCGCAAAACCTCGGCCACGATCTCCAGCAGCATCCCGCTCATGCGCAGACCGGCCAGGGGCTGTGCCCGTGCCGCTTCTGCACAGAGATCCTGGATCAACCGTCCCACTCGTCCGTTCGTGTGTCCGCGCAGCCTCCCGCACAATGCCGCCACGCCCGAATGCGGCATCGGCGGATGCAGCAAAGGCTGCAATTCCCCGAAATCGACCATTCCCTCCGGAATCGAAAAGTCCCAGTGACTGCGTGCGGGATCATACAGGAGATCAAAGTGGACGTACGCCAGTTCCATCAAGGGTCCATCCCCACGCATGGCGTGGACCGTTCCTGGGGGAATCCAGAACAGATCGCCCCCCGTAGCGTCCGTGCGATGCCCGGCAACTATGAACTTTCCATTCCCTGAGGCGATAAAGACAAGTAGGTAGTCCAGCAGGTACCGTTCCCTGATATGCCATGCCGGCCGCGTCTCATGCCCGCAATGCCGCGCATAAGGGCGCAACTGGGACAATAGTCCCTCGCTCCCATCGCTCCCAGGTACGACAGATTCGGCGGTTGTCACTATGAATCCTTTTGGCGATTGAGATACATCTCTGTCGATTGAACCAAAGACAAGCGCGTATGAAAAGGGAATAGTGATGGGAGAAATGAGGAGCACAACAATGACGATATCGCATGGGTGGAACGGCCCCGTCAAAGCCGAACCTGATTTTGAGCAGCTACTAAAGGTCTTGCGTCGCGAGGCGCCGGACCGCCCGACGCTATTCGAGTTCTTTCACAATGGCCCGCTCTACAACGTGCTGGCCGCGGGGGGCGACGCGGCACCGGGCAGTCCGGAGCAGACCGTCATTGCGTTTCGCAACGCGGGCTATGACTATGCAACGATCCTGCCATCGGACTACCACTTCCCCGGCGGCGAACACCATAACGAACAGACCATCTCCCTCAACGAGGGCAACGTTATCACCGACCGCGCCAGTTTCGAGGCCTACGAATGGCCTGATCCTGCTACCGCCAGCTTCGCACCGCTCGAACGTGCGGCCGCGGTTCTGCCCGAGGGCATGAAGATCATCTCCCAGGGCCCCGGCGGTGTACTCGAGAACATCATCGGACTGGTGGGGTTTGACAACCTCTGCTTTCTGCTCGCCGATGACCCCGAGCTGACGAAGGCGATTTTTGATGCCGTCGGCGCCCGGCTTGTGGCGTTCTACCGCGCCTTCGTGCAGCACGACGCTGTGGGCGCCATCATCGGCAACGACGACTGGGGCTTCAAGACTCAGCCCATGATCTCGCCAGACGATATGCGCCGCTACGTTGTTCCATGGCACAAGCGCATTGCGCAGGTGGCGCACGATGCCGGTAAGCCCGCTGTCATGCACTCCTGTGGGAACCTGGCCGTCCTTATGGATGACATCATCGACGACATCGGCTACGACGGAAAGCACTCCTACGAAGATGCGATCATGCCGATAGAGGAGGCCTACGAGACCTACTCGGACCGCATCGCCCTCTTGGGCGGACTGGACGTTGATTTCGTTATCCGCTCCACCCCTGACGAGGTCTACCGTCGCGCTAAAGCCATGCTCGAACGCTCCGCCGACCGCGGCGCCTACGCCCTCGGCACTGGTAACAGCGTCCCCGAATACATCCCCGACGAACACTTCTTCGCCATGATCAAAGCTGCGGTGGAGGAGCGGTGAGCGTCGTTCCTGTGAGCTGTTCGGCGCGTGCCCTTTAGTGAGATCTGTCGTACGGCGTTCAGCATGTCTGAGCAGGTATAGGCTATCCTGCCAGTACGACCATCTCATTGCCTTCGGTGAAAAGCTGCACCTCAATCCAGGCCTGCTTGTCAGCGCTGAAGTGATAGGTGTCGTAGCCGGGCTTGGCAGTGAAGTTGTTGTTCTCGACTGCCACGGTCTGTTTGGAGTGGAAGTTGGCGTCGTAGATGACGGCGGTATCGGCACCGTCGTACTCAATGTAGTCCCCGGTCGTGATGTCGCCGCAGATCTTCAGTTCGCCACTGCTGTTGGAGATCGTCAACTCCTGAAGGGGGACGTCGATCTCTTTCAGAAGTTTGATCTCTTTCACGTTGACCTGCGCACGGGTGTGCGCCGGGACGTGACAGAAACCAGTCCTGAACCAGGTGACCATGGAGTAACGCGTGTGCTTGGCTCCCATGCGCCAGCCCCAACGCTCCTCGTGCCAGGCGACTTCGCCATTGAGGATCTCGACGTACCTTTCGCCTGTGAAGTCGATCGGTACCACGTAGTCACGACCCGCGATCTGGACCTCAAAAATCGCCCCGCTGCCGTCACCTTCGATCGTCAACCCGATTCCACGATGGTGGGCCATGTTGGTCCGGCAGTTGAACGTGGGCAGCTTGTAGGCTTCATAGAAGTCGTCGTCAACCTGGTTCTCTGCTTCAAATAGATAGCCATCGTCCGTGACCTCCACACCGGTCAGACTCTGGCCTGCGAAGTCGTCCTGTTTCGGGTCCAGCCGCATATTGCAGTCGATGCTCAGCTTCTCGGCATCGCCGTCCGCGGCGTTGCCCGCCTCGAAGAGGTGTTCCAGTTCCTCGGCCTTGCCAGCGATCTCCTCGAAGTCGAAGGCGCTCTTCGTTTCCAGGTTGTAGTCATAGTTCTGCGCGAGTCGGATCACAAACTTGGGCGTCTGCTCTGCGTTCGGGTTCTCCAGCGTCAGTGAGTCGTTTAGTTTGACGTACTGCAGGGGCGGAATGGCGCCGTGCTCCTGACCATGAATCCAGAGCGGGTCGCCAGTCTTGCGTGTCATTACGGATGTCGGAACGAGGCTTAGCTTGTCGCCCTCCTTTCGCGCCACAAATACGTTCTTCGAGGCGAGATGCTTGCTGCGCTCGTAGCGGTCGGGGAGGTATTGGAAGCTGTCCGCTACTACCTGGCGTTGCTCGTCTGTCAGGTTGGCCGCCACCTCGCGCCAGTTGCGTAGAATATCGGTCAGCTCATCAATTTGCCCGTGGGCCTCAAGATCCTTGGGTCGTACCCCGAACATCGGCTCCGGTTTGGCCAGACCGAGAAAGCCGCCCTTGTAGCCCTGGCTCAGCGTGTAGTGCGAATCCAGCTTGTTCACGGCTGGACGTGAATTGGAATCGAGTGCGAACGGAACGCTGTAGCTGCCGTGCGTGTAGGAGCAATGCCCCTCCATCAGCTTGCGTGTGCTGTTGAGTCGGTGCTCAATGTGACACTTTGGATTCACCGCCCCGCTGTCATGTGCGGTCACGGGATGGTCTAGGTTCTGATAGACCAGCGACGTAAACTTCTGGAAGGCCCAGTTGCCGGTATAGTTGTGGATCTCGGCTCCATCATACTCCGCATGCCATATGCGGCAGCGGTTGAGGAGTCCTGCATAGCCCTTTGCCACCTCCTCGAGCAGCGTGCTGTCGTTATCCGGTAGCTTCATGCGGCCGTACGCCGTGATCAGCCCCTTGACTGGTTCGTTCGTTGTGTGTGACGCCACGACCGTGTTGGTGCTTCGCGAACAGTTGGCCAGAGTCCACGTATCCGTTTCGGTGTCGAGAAACTCACCTACCTGAATGATTTCATCGCCTATCTGCAGGTTGTGGAAGTTGAACATCCGGCGGTACATGCCAGGCAGTCGCGGATAGGCATTGCTGTCGTCCACCAGGTAGGGCAGTTCCAGCCCGTTCAATGGTCTCACCCGAATGGTCGTATCGGATTCGCTGATCTCCTCGACCAATTCCAGTTCGCCATAGCTAGCCAGTCGATCATCTGGCTTCACGACGTACATCGGGTCCTCGGCACCAAGACCGCCACTGACATAGTGGATCGTGAGGCGGATGCCGTTTTCCCAGAGGTAGTCAGAGTAGGCGCGCATGTCGCTCTCTCCGTTGGGCCAGATGTCGCGGCGTATTTCCCAGTTGTACTCGTTGTGCGACATGAACCCGTGGCGCCATGAGTTGGTGAAGAGATAGATCTCGTTGCAGCCTGACTTTTTGGCGTACTCCGCGCCCTCATAGAGTTCTTCCAGGCTGGTGCCTTCGAGCATCAGCAGGTTGCGCTGCGCAAAGATTTCCTGCCAGTCGGCGATCCACTGTTTGGCTCGCTCGTAGGTCCACGGTTCATCAACCTTGGGGTGGGGGAGCCCTTCGTTCGCCCAGATCTCGAGAATGATGTCATCCTCTTCGTCATCACTGGCCGGTGCATAGAGCGCGAAGCTTCCGAGCGGGTTGTCGGGATGGCGGTTCCAGATGAACTCGAACTGTACTTGAAGGTTGTTGTCGGACACCGTCCGCGTCACGAGGCAGTTGTGGTGGGCGTGTTCGATGTCATCATTTTCGGGGCCATCTTTGCCAACGACGAAGGTCATGTAGTCGGTGTCAAAAGCCTTGAGCGTGCCGGTCGTGTTGAGACCGAAATGGAGTGTGAGCACGCTGGTTGTGGGGATGCCCTCCAGCTTCACCAGCTTGAAGTGACAGTAACGCTCGCGCGGCGTGACCGCAAAGTAGACCGATTGCGACCCGTTGGCGCAGCTGCATTTCAGGATGTTGTCCTCGAGCCACGTCAGTTCAGAGAGCGGAATCTCCGTCTGCATATTGAGCAGTAGGTAGAACGCCTTTCCAGGGCCGCCGGTATCAAGCTGCTCGTCGCCTTTGGCATCTAGGAACGATACCAGTTTTCCGGTGGTGGCAAACTGAAGTTGATACTCACCTGTCTTAACGGTCAGTGGATATTGCTCATTGCTTTGGCAACAGAGGGACGTCATTGATTACTCCATTTGTTTCGGCTTAGTATGCGCCTGTTAACATAGGAGAACGCCGAGTTTGGATCAATGCACGCATGTCGGATTGGCATGCATGAATGCGTTGTTATGAATGCGGTGCCGAATGTGGCTCCCCTTCAGGGAGCAGTACTTTAGGAAGGTAACGAGCCCCAGCCATTCTGGCTGGGCTAGCATGTCAGTCCCCGTTGGGGACGTGGAGGTCGCTTCCCCGAAGGGGAGCAACACGCCAGGCGGGGGGGCAACCCCCCGGAGTATTGCATTGAGTGGCTGGGCTAGCATGTCTGATCCCCATTGGGGACGTGGAGGTCGCCTCCCCGAAGGGGAGCAACACGCCAGCCGGGGGTGCAACCCCCGGAGTATTGCATTGAGTTTAAGAGATTGCTCCCTGAAGGGGAGCGACAATGCGCTGCGCCGGTCAACTTGTCCAAGGGATGCTGTTTCTGTCGGACATGTGAGGTGTAGCGAGGAGCCTTCTACGGCTTGCTCCCGTACACGGTTACCCGCTGTAAGAGCAGGCTGCGTGGTTTCTGGCCCTGTGTTTGCAGCATCAGGTAGCGCGCCGGGCGACCGGGGACGTCGATACCGGCGTGGAAGCGGGTGATGGGGGCGCACCAGGTGGGTTCCCACTCTGCGGCTTCCCATGCCTTATCCCAGTTCTCGCCGTCTTCGGAAACGAAGAGCGTCAGTCCGTTCGTGGCATGCTCGCCCTTTTTGTTCTCGATCAGCGCGGCCTTGACGGTTTTCACTGCACCGAGATCGATCTTGACCCAGGGGCGCTCCTCCGAGTCCGTGCAGAAGGCGTACCCGTGTGGTGAGGGTTCGCCGGTGAAGAGGTGCGCGTGGTCTGTTTCCCGATCGTGTACGGAGACGGAACTCAGTGCCAGTGTGGCCGCGTCGCTGATGACCTCGCCGTACTCCGACATGTCATCGGGAACCGAGCTCAATGCCGGGATGAACGTCTTCGGTGCGATTACGGCATCCAGCGTCAACTCGATTACGGTGACGGGGTTGTCGCGGTTGGACTCTGCAACGCTAACAGAAAGCCCATCCTCGCTCTGGGTGAACGCGACCGGTTTATCTTCAAGCGTGCGCGCCTCCAGAACCTGACAGGGCAGGGGAGGCAGGGCCAGCGGACCGTCCTGCCAGCGGTAGACGTGCAGGAAGATCTTCTTGTCCTTGTGGCAGCTTCCGCCCCAGTTTCCGTTCTGATAGGGCCCGCCACGGGTACCGTATACAGCCTCGCCGTAGGTCTTGAGCCAGGCACCCATTGCGCGGGCCACGTCGGCTTCGCCGTCTGTGAAGGTTCCGTCCGGTCGTGGACCAAAGTTAAGCAGTAGGTTGCCGCCGCCAGTGGTGCAACTGGCCAGCATCTTAATACAGTCCTCGGGCCCCTTGAACCCGTCTTCGCCACGGTACGACCAACCCTGTCCAACATGAATGCAGGACTCCCAGTCGTTTTCGATATCCATCGCCCCGATGCTGCCCTCAGGCGTATAGAAATCACCGAGCGTCATTTTTTCGAACTCAGGCGACTCGGGTCCCTGGTCTTCGGGGGTTGCTTGCCCGCAGAAGCGTGCCGCACGGTTGTTGACCAGCAGTTCCGGCTGGCGGCGGTACATCATTGCAAACAGCTCATCGAATTTCCACTTGCTCCAGTCGCGTCCACCGACGTGGTCATACCACATCATGTCGATGGTGCCGTAGTTGGTCAGGAGCTCTTCGACCTGACCGCGGTACCATTCGTCGTACTTCTTGTTGTCGCCGACGAGGTAATCCGGGTGGTACCAGTCGCGTGTTGAGTAGTAGAGCCCCGCCTTGAGCCCATGCTTGTGGCAGGCCTCGACGAACTGTTTCACGATGTCCCGCCCGTAGGGCGTAGCCATGATGCTGTAGTCGGAGAGCTTGGTGTCGAATTGCGAGAATCCATCGTGGTGCTTGGTGATTAACACCATGTACTTCATCCCCGATTCTTTTGCGAAGCGCGCCCATTCATCGGCGTCGAACTTCACGGGGTTGAATACCTTGTAGTAGTTGTCGTACTCCTCATCGTGCTTGTCATCACTCGGATCAGGAACGCCGATGTCCATCGGACGCTGTGCGTTGCGTCCCCATCCAATTTCCCGCTCGCCCACGGAGCAGGGCCCCCAGTGAATAAACATGCCGAATTTGGCATCCCGGAACCACTGCATGCGCGCGTCGTGCTGTTCCGGGGTTTCGTTAGTCTGTGGAACGTGACTCAGGTCTGTTGGGCTTTGTGACATCTCTAGCTGTCCTCTACTGCGATTTGGGTGTGTTGACTATCTGGAAAGTGGTGTTCGAGTTACAGGTAGAATAGCGCTATATATTGATATAGCAAGTAGTTGTATCCGGTTTTGGCTATTTCGACTCATGCTGATTAGGATTACGAGCACGATTAGGATTAGGAGGTCACAACGCAGAACTGATCATTCCGCTCGCAATCGTAATCGCTCAATATCTGGTTCGAAATCGCCTACAAAGCAGAAGGCTCACCCCTGTTGCCCATAGACAGATTTGCCAATTTGATGTACATATTTGCAGATGGTGAGGTGAGTACGATGGGGATCGGAACGTGAAGCAGGACGAGAAGTGCGAGAGGAAGGCTGGACAGGGGGCGATGCCTCCGTCTCGGACGTGTTTGTCGAGTCACGCCCTTCTGAGGGTAAACACGTTCCGCGTCCACCTTGTCGACATGTATCATACAGTAACCGGGCCCTGGTGGGATACGGAAGGCCGTGCGGAGGGGCAGATCTTGCACCATATCGAAATACCGCTCTCCGGTCATCGCCAGGTCGTGCATGGGCAGAATGTTCTCGATTTGATGGCCGGTCATGTATATTTCTTGCCCGGGAATACGCCGGTAGCGGGGCGTCACATCGAGGACGCCGAGACCATCTGGGTCCGCTTCCGGTGTGAGTGGCTCCCGGGTGTCGACCCGCTCATGGACTGGCCCGAGCGAACGCCCTGTATTCTGGATTCCACCGACACATCGACCTGGAGGAAATGGCTGGACCAGAAGTGGGGAGCCAACACCAATCATGCCCTAGAGCTGCGGAGTCGGATAGAGCATTGGCTGGCCGAAGGGGTTCCCTCGCTTGATGGCATCATTGATCGGCACCGCGAGGCCCATGCCCAGTTTGAGGCGGTCTTTGAGTTCGTAGAAGCCAAGTTGGGCGCGGATCTGCGTGTCGACGAACTGGCCAACGTCTACGGGACCACGCCCTACACATTCACACGGGTCTTCTCCTCCGCTACAAAAAGTACCCCAAAAGCGTACCTGAACCGGCGGCTTAACCTGGCAGCCATCCAGCTTATTATCGGAAGCGACCTCAGCATGAAGGAGATCGCATACCGCCTGCGCTTCTCGGATGAATTCTATTTCAGCCGCTTCTTTAAGAAGCTCAACGGGGTTGCCCCGAGCCTCTACCGCAAACGGCTTCGCGCCTGATTCTGCGCTCAAGCCTAAGTACGCAGTTGCCTTACGTCGATTGCAGGCGCGCCTCGTCACCGTCCAGTTCATCAGCCTCTGCGTGCAGTGTGATCTCGCCGGCACTGTCACGAAGGGATCTCAGGTAGACCACGCACATGCCATTGAACGCTTGGCGGTGGTTGGCCTGGAATGGCTCAAGCGAGGTGGCGTTGCCGTTTCCGACTGCGGCAATTTCGGCGGGGCCGTCGATGCGAAACGTGATTGGATTATCTGCCGTGGGGCAGAGGTTGCCATCGGCATCGAGGATGCGCACGGCGGCAAAGGCCATATCATCACCATCGGCGACAATGGTGTCGCGATCCAGCGTCAACGCGATGGCCGCAGGTGCTCCAGCGGTCTTCACGATGGTCTCAGCGGCCGGGTTACCTTTGTTATCGTAGGCAACGGCCTTCAGTTCGCCGGCTTCGTAGCGTACGTCCGGCCAGACGAGGCGATAGGTTCCCATCATCAGCTTGGCGCGCTTACTTCTCCGTCCCAGCGACTTGCCGTTCAGGAACAGCTCGACGGTATTGAAGCTCGTGTAGCAATGCACCGGGGTGGTCTCGCCTTCACGTCCCGGCCATGTCCAGTGCGGCAGGAGATGCAGCACTTGCTTGTCGGTCCACTTGCTCTGGTAGAGATAGAAACGGTCCTTGGGGATACCGCACAGGTCGATGATTCCGAAGTATGAGCTACGGCTGGGCCACTCTTCTGAGTACGGCGTTGGCTCGCCTAGATAATCAAAGCCTGTCCAGACAAACTCGCCTAGGCTGAAGTCGCATTCGTCTTGCGCCCTGAACTCAACATCCGGGCTGTAGGCCCACCCTGGATACGCCATGTCATAGCTGCTGACCTGCAGCGACTCACGGATGGGATTAATATCTTCCGTCACCGGGAAGAAGTACGCGCCGCGTGAACTGACCGTCGATTCGGTTTCGCTACCATAGGTCGCCTTGTGCGGGAATAGCTTGTGGAACCGGACATAGTTCTGTGGGTGATAGTTCCAGCCCGGAATATCAACCACCTCGGCCAACCCGTTCTCAATCGCCTGATCAGGGCCATTGAATCCTGCCGTTGTCGGCCGGGTTGAATCTTCATCACGGCAGATATCGCACAAGTATTGAGCAACCTTGGCTCCGTCTTTGTCCCACTGCTCAATGATCTCGTTGCCGATGCTCCACATGATCACGCAGGGATGATTTCGATCACGCTTGATCATGGCGCGCAAGTCCTTTTCGGCCCACTCCTCGAAGAACTGATGGTAGCCATTGCTGTCTTCCAGTTTGCCGAGCTTCCACTCGTCGAAGGCCTCGTCGATCAGAAGGAGCCCCATCTCGTCGCAGAGGTCGAGGAGCTCGGGAGTTGGCGGATTGTGGCTGGTGCGGATGGCGTTGGAGCCCATCTTCTGGAGTATCTCGAGTTGCCGCTTCAGAGCTGTCCGGTTGACGGCTGCACCCAGCGGGCCGAGGTCGTGATGCATGCAGACGCCGTTGAGCTTCATGGAGGTGCCGTTGATGAAGAACCCCTTGTCCGGATCGAAGGTCAGTGTTCGGAAGCCGAAGCGCGTTTCGTAGCGGTCCGTTTCGTTGCCGTCAACGAGGACCGTGCTTACGGCGGAGTAAAGCGTGGGAGTGCCCGGCATCCAGAGGGTGGGGTGGGGGACGGCTAGATCCTGCTCGAACTCAGTGGTCCCTTCCGCCTGGGTGGACTCAGTCGTGGCCACGATCTTTCCGGACGCGTCCTTGATCTCGGTCCTCAGAGTAACGCCTGCCACGGCGGCATGGTTCTCCACCAGGGTCTTGAGGTTGATGATGCCCTGTTGGGGGGTAATCTCGGGAGTCGTGAGCGTGGTGCCCCAATGGGCGATATGGACCGGATCAAGGTAGACCAGGCGCACGTGGCGGTAGAGGCCGGCGCCGGGATACCAGCGCGAGGAGTACTTCTTGTTCTCCAGTCGGATCGCAATGGTGTTGTCTTCACCGGGAGTGACGACATCGGTTAGATCGAACGCAAACGAGGTGTAGCCATACGGCCATTCTCCGACGAGCGTGCCATTGCAGTAGACCTGGCTCCGGCTCATGGCGCCGTCGATTTCCAGACGCACTCGCTTGCCTGCCGCATCGGCCGGAACGCTCACCACCTTGCGATACCAGCCAACGCCCACATGTGGCAGTCCGCCGGTGCGTCCCGTGATTTCGGAAACTCCGACCTCGACGTCCGCCTGCTTGTTGACGATTCGCTGAATGTCGTGCTCGCGGTCGAACGGGCCGGCTATCGCCCAGTCGTGCGGCACACGCACGGTTTCCCATGCGGAGTCATCGTGGCCGACTGTCATGCTGTCAGGGTCATCAGTGCGGGTGAACATCCAGTCGTACTTAAGGGGAATGGTCTGGCGGGGCATGAGTTCTCCGGTCGTGTGTTGATGTGCCTATATCACTTGATGCGTTTTGTAAGATTACGCGGCTGGCCGTTGCTGTGCAATAGCAGTCTATCGCACGATCAGCAGTATGCCGGAGCCCTCGACCAGGAGCCGTACTTCATCGGCCACCTGATCCTGCACAAGCGTTGTGAGATAGCGACCAGGATCAAACCCGGTAACCGTCACGTTTGTCGATAGGCTCTGCAGGTCAGCGGCGTCAATCAGAACGATATCAGTCACGTCCCCGGAGTAGCCTGATCCATCGACAGTCAGCGCGAAGTCCTCCAGCGAACACGACCCGCCCAAAACGTTGAGGGCACTGACGCCGTCGGCGTTCATCTTAAAGGCCAATGTATTACCGGCCACACCATCCGAACTCAGTGATTCGACGCTGATATCCTCGCCCGTACACGCAATCCTTAACGTGGAACCGTTGTATATGTTCACTTCTGCATTGGTGGCGGAGAGCCAGCTACCGCCAATCTCAAGCGTTCCACCACTGACCGTTATGCTCCCCGTATAGTTGTTCGTGCCGACGAGGGCAATAACGTTGGTGCCGGTCTTCATTAATCCCATGGTCCCACCACCGACACCTTCCTGCACAAGGCCGGAGAACGTCGTCGCGGTATTGTCACTGCCCACGGTCAGAGTCGTCTCGTCGATCGTAATGGATACATTGTCGACCCATGTCGTGCCAGTCAAACCATCCTCATGCCGGTTGAATGCCAAGCTTATGTACGAGAAATCAGCCACACTAACAATGCCGGTAATGCCGAGGTTTGCAATCAGGATGTTGGTGCTGTAGCTGCCACTGTTTGTCAGAGCTCCGGATACCGCCGAATCAGGACCTCCGAATCCAGTGGTCGCGCCATCCTTGAAGTTGAATGAATCCAACTCGGTAAAGTGCTCGTCATTGCTGTAGTACCCATTGCAGGTATCCACATTCCCCATAATGTCAGAATCAAGATCGCATGAGTTGGTGTAGCCCCAGAAGTGCGCGTAGAGAATATCGCCGTCTGGAACACTGTAGTCAAAGGAAAGCCGTATGGCGGGACCGCCCAGCGTGTTGGGCCGCACCTGGACTACCGAAGACTCGGCCGGACACGCGTCGTAGTGGGTGCCCGAGGTCGTAGCTGCATTCTGCATAGTCCCGTTAGTGATCGTCCATTCCGAAACATACTCGCCACCGACGGTTCCCCTGGTACGCCATCCCTGGTCGATATCGTCCTCTCTAAAACGCCCACCGGTAAGGACGACGCTGCCGTTGCTGAAGTCATTGTCGATCAGCGGCTCAACGACTCCGGAATTCTCAACCGTACCAGCCCCGGCGAGCGAACCGATACGAACGCTGTCGCCATCAAGCCTGAGCACTGCTCCGGAGTAAACCATAACCGCAGAACGACTGCCAATCGCGCCGCCAGCCACCTGCAGTGCACCGCCGTTGATGGTCGTCGCTCCGGAGTAGGTGCTTGCACCGCTCATCGTCAGCGTGCCGGAATTGCTCTTCGTGATTGCCGTCGCGGTACTGCCGTCAGAGATGACCCCGTCAAACTCGGTCGTGTTGACCTGGTCTACCGTCAGCGTTCCACCACCCGTGATCCGGCGCGTGCCATCCTTGCCAACAGCAGAAGCAGTGGTCGCGAGGGATGCCACGGTTTGGCTGTGCCCGTTCAAGTCGAGAGTGCCAGACCGGGCAACCGTATGGTAATCATGAGCAAAGGTGAG
>JABGOW010000300.1:0-3867 GCA_018645275.1 Verrucomicrobiota bacterium | reverse complement strand
GGTAAAGCGTCATCCAGTCCCAGCGTGAGGTACCCTCCCCAGTTGAGTATAGTACTGCCCCACGTGTTGCTGCCCACATTGAGCATGGTTGCATTCGCCGGGTTGTTTCCGGCGCTCGTAACATTGAAACCACCCGTTCCCAAGTCGACTGGCGTTGTGTTAATGGTGTGCTTGGATCCGTTGATGCTGATGCCTTTGTTGGCCGTACTGACAATACCGCCGGACCACCTGATATTGTTGCCTCGGACATCGCAGCTCTCGTTCAGCGTCACAGTACCGGTCAACGTGTTGGATGCACCCGCGCCCGTGATTGCGCCTCCACCGGCGTAGGCATCATAGGTAATTGCTTCATCAATCGTAACGTTGTTCAGCCGCAACTTGTTGCCATTGATCGAAATGGATCCCGCACCAAGCGCTTCATTGTTCGATATCTCCAGCGCGCCTCCCGCATTCGATCCATCTCCGATGACGGTTCCACCGGTGTAGGTGTTTGTGCCGGAGAGGTACAGGTAACCACCACCTGCCGTCAGTAGCCTGCGCGCGGAGCCGTCCTCGCTGATGACGCCGGTAATGAGCAAATCGTGTCGGTCATTTCCATCAAGCCCCCCCACATCGAACGCGCGGTCGCCTCCCGTTAGCTGGATGTCCAGAGCGATGGTATCGCTCTGACCAACACTGTTGTTGGAATCATTGTCGGCTGTGGAGATACTCCCCGTGAGGTCAATCGCATTCCCTGAAAGCGTAAAACTCTCCCCGTCGGCGGTGTTGGCGAACGCGATGCCGGCAATATCGGTACCGGCCGTAAGATCATTGGTCGTTGATGTGTTGGCCGTGCCGCTGAAGATTAGAGAATCGGTGTCACCCGGAGGGGCACCGGGGCCACCGGACCAGTTCTGGGATGTGCTCCAGTTGTTGTTACTGTTGCCAACCCACGTATACGTCGTCGCCCAAGCCGGAAGACCGGCAAGCAAGCCCACCAGAAGCACAACGCAAAAAACTACACCTTTCTTCATGCTTCAAATCCCTCGTTCATCAACACCCTCATCAACCAACACGACTATACCACAACCCAAGCATCCCCGCACGCAACTCTTACTCCGAGGCGTTTGCGCTGCAAGCGCAAACCGAGTGTTCAGTATCCAGTCCTGAGTATTCAGTAGGACGGGCATCCTGCCCGTCCACGCCTGACGGCCGGGAAGCATTTTCGCCTACCTAAACTTAAACATCGACCCAGGTATGGTCGCCACACTCAGCTGCAGCTCACTTCCGACGATCTGGAGGGTTCCGCGGTACCCGCCAACCTGGTTGGCCACCAGATTGAAATCGGCAAGCTCAACGCCGCTGGCGGAGGCGGGTGCGCTCCAATCAATAAGGGTGATTGTTACCGAGCCGGACGGTGTGCCGCTCAACGTTACATTCACCGTAACACCGTCGTCGGACGCAGCACCAGTGAGGGTCCCACCGGTGACGTCGATAAGGTCGTCGTTAGCGCCTACGGTATCCACTTCGATATCCAGGATCGCTCCGTTGTTCAGCGTCAGGCCGCCTGACAGCGTGAGCGTGCCGGCGCCGTTAGTCCCGGGCGCCAGGTGGCCGCCGCTGTTGGCCGTGGCCAGACCGCCGATCGAGCCCGTCCCGCCTAGCGTCGCGGAACTGTTCACCGTCGCAGGCCCCGCATACGATCCATTTACCAGCAGCGTACCGGCGCTCAAGCTCCACGTGCTGGGATCGGTACTGGTTCCGGTCAGCTCCAGCGTGCCGTCGCCGGCTTTGGTCAACGTCCCCAGCCTCGTGTCGTCCAAGATCACGGAAGAAATCAGCAGATCCGTCCCCGCGCCGGCCACGCTATCCGCAACCGTGACGGTCTTCGACCAGGCGAAGCTAACCTTGGGCGCGCTGATGGTCGCCAGCCCGCTGCCCGTCACATTGATCCCATTCGCAAAGTGGAAATTGCCGTAGGTACCGTTGGGAGAAGCATTGGCTCCGGTCAGTGTGCCCCCGTCAGTGAAGGTGACGGTGTTGATGGACTGGAGCGTACCGGCATCGCCATCGTCAGACAACGCGCCACCGTTCTGAAGCGTGAAGGCTCTGCCGCTACCGCCGCCGATTCTGTTGATGCCGCTTCCCGTGATGCTCATCGTGGCGCCGTCAATGGTTACGAGTCCACCCGACGAAAGCGATCCGGCAAGCTCGAGGACTCCGCCATTGACGTCAGTGGTGCCGGTGTACGTATTGGCGGCATTGAGCACCAGCGTGCCGGAACCAAGTGTCTCGACCGCGCCGGCGCCGCTGATACCGCCCCCGCCAAAGTCCGTGCCCTGGGTGAGGGTGTCGCTGCGGTTCACCGTGAAGGTGCCGCCAGAGTTGATGGCAATCGTACCGTCCGATTTCATGGCGCCCCCGGTGAAGTTGAGCTCACCGGCATTGTTGACCACCGTGGCGGTAGCCTCGAGTGAACCGCCCGACAGATTGTACTGCGAGGTATCGCCGGTACCGCTGGAATTCACCGTCAACGTGGCCGTCGTCAACGTGCCGGTCGACTGGTTCACAAAGCCCGCCCCCGTGCCGTCTCCCAAGTCAACCGACGTCGTGACCGTCAGGTCAAACGCCTCGTCCAGCGTAAGCGTTGCCGTGGTGGGTGACGCCTCATCATTCACCACGAGCGTGTCGGCCGTATCGGAACTTCCCCGAACCCTCACGACGCTGACGTTGTCGATGCTCGACCCCCAGAATCCGGCCTCCATCTTCCCCGTAAAGGACAGCGTTGAGGTCCCCGACGTCGCCACGAAATCATTTGTCTTGGTACCCCAGGGGAGCTGATTGCCCGAGATGCTCAGGTTCACGGTTTGATCGCCCCCGCCGATATCATAGGTGAACGAGGTCGCCTTGCTGCCAGGCCAGATCCCGCTGTAATCGAACGTCAGCCTGTACGCCTCGCCGGCCGTCGTGGAAAAGCTCTGGCTGACTGTGCCGGGGCCGCCCGCGTGAGTCTGGAGCTGCAGGAACTGGGCTCCGTCTGAACCCTCGGCAGGCTCAGCCCACGCACCAAAATTGTCAAAGCTATCAATCAAGACGACGCCCGTGTCAGAAATCGTCCAACCGGTGATGTCGCTGTTTTCGGCCGCTTTGGCAGAAAACGTGCTGGGAGTGATTGCGGGTGTTTCAAAGCTCCCATTGACGATGAGCTGCGGCTCCGCCGTTTTCGTCACGCTCACGTTATCGATACCCACGCCATAGAAACCGCCCCCAACGGAATCGCCGGTGAAGCTGATGGCGGTCGTGGTTGCAGTCGCCTGGAATGAGACGGTCTCCGTCTGCCAGTCCTCCATGGGAGTCCCCGTGGAATACGTCACAGACCCGGCAGATCCACCCGCAGCATAGGCGAGCTCTACGGAATGGGTCGTCGTGTCGACGCCACTGTAGTCAAACGTCAGCTGGTACGTTGCCCCCACCTCGGTCGTGATGTTCTGGCTGATCGTGGCCACACCGGTCCCGGAATCCTGCAGCTGCAGATACTGATCGCCATCGGAGGCCACCGTGTTGGCCTCGTTGCCAAACCGGTTCCAACCATCAATAAGCCAGACGCTCGTATTCGCAATCGTCCACCCCGTCAGACTGCCATTGCCGGCAGCATAGGATGCAATACCATTGAATGCGATGTCGGGCGAATCGGAGGGCTCAAAACTACCGTTGGTAACGAGCTCCGGTCCTGCGCCCCCGCTCACCGTAACCGTGGCTCCGTTTCGGATGATGACCTCGTCAACATCGTTCATGGGCTGGGACGACCAGGAGGCGGCCGCATCATAGACGATCGTGCTCGCGGCGCTCGCGGTGGAAATGATTCTGGGTGCCGGCATAGAACTCTGG
>JABGOW010000235.1 GCA_018645275.1 Verrucomicrobiota bacterium | reverse complement strand
GCGTAAACAGAAGAGGCCCGACATTCTGTTTATGCTGATCATCATCTTTTTCTTCGTTCTGCCGATCATCCGGCAGGTGCGCCATGGGGGTGGACACACGATATTCCTGGGTGGTGGCTACCGTGGAGGCGGCAGTTTTCGCGGCGGCGGCTTCTCCGGTGGCGGCTTCTCCGGCGGCGGCGGCAGTTTCGGCGGCGGCGGCGCCTCGGGAAGCTGGTAGAGCCGCCGGCAAAGCCCCAGAAAATCCGTACCCATCCGTGCCATCAGCGGTTAGATCCTTCGGCAAGCTCAGGATGACAGCAAGACGCGGTGCACGGAATGGAGAGTGACCGCAGATGGACGCAGATGGGTACGGATACGCATACCCGAGGGTGCAACCCCCTCCGTCCTGTATTCTGATTGCGCCGGCGATCAGGATGCTTCATGATCTTCGCCCATGATGACGGAGTATATTCCAGACGGCGATGTTGTTCGCATGGATCTGAGGGATCGCACCGAGGTGCAGCGTCCCAGAGGATTCGAGCCCGATGAAGTCGGCGATGGGTTGGCGCGGCTGACTGAAGCCTACGACGCGATCGTACGCCAGGGCGGAGTCTACTTCCCAGTTGCCTACGAGTTTGTCCGCGAGTTGGGTCGCGGGCGGCAGGGGCAGGTCTTCCTTGCACGTCGCCACGGAGCACGAGGCTGCGTCACAGAACACGCGATCAAGATATTTGACCCACGCCTCTATGAATCGGCTGAAGAGTATTGGACGGATATGGGGCGCATCGCCAGGCAGCTGTCACTGTTACAGCGCGTCCAAACCCCGACCTCGGTTGCCCGGCATGCTTACGAAGAAACCCGGGGGATCGGTTGCCTCCAGATGGATGCCATTGACGGGCTGGATGTTCGTCGACTGCTGTCGCCATCACATCTGGAACTGGCGAGAAGTCGCTCGTCGGACGAGGAGTGGAAACGCTTTACCACCGCGATCTTTCGCGTGGACGGAGATCGGGTCAGTCTTCAGCCTGGCATCGTTATCTATATCATGCGTCGTGTGTTGCGTAGCTTGGAGCGTTTGCATGGTATGGGCTTTCTGCATTCGGATATTAAGCCGGGGAATATCATGATTGACCGCCTTGGTTCGGTCAAAGTGATTGATTTCGGTCGTGCCCTTCGCGTGGGAGAGGCCCCTGCCTTTCTTCTGGGATCGCCCATGTACATGGCGCCCGAACAGCATCAACGTGAGACAGGAACACCGAGATCGGATATCTACAGTCTTGGCCTTGTTGGCATTGAAATGCTCAGGGGAGAGCTGCTACTTGAAATGGAGCATATCGACGAGCGTGTCTTGCTGTCGACCAAGCAAGCATTGGATGCCGCGTTGCTCAATCTCTTACCGGAGCATGTTCGCGGCAATCACGCTTTGGTTTCCAGTCTACGGCGCATGACCGCTCTCGCCCCGCAGGAACGCTATGCATCTGCCCGCGAGGCAGACGTAGGAGATGCGGGATTGCGTGTCATCGACAAGCAGCTTGTGGTTGCCGACCTGGATAGCGAGTACGCTCGGGATTTGGCGGACTACTTGAAGAAACTCGTGGATCCCGGTTCCGGGCGGATAGAGCTCCCCTCAATCTTCGGTCCGTCCTCAAGCTTCACCGGCTAGGAAGCCCTTCAGTTTGAGCGCGACAAGACAGACGTCATCATCGAAGTCATCGCGATTGCAGAATTTCTGGGCGGCCTCAAGCAGACGTGGCAACAGCATCGCGGGGCTGAGCTCCATGTTTTCCTGCAAGAGGGAGGATACCCGCTCAAGTTCGAAACACTCACAGCTCGTGCAGCACTCCGCTTCAAAGATACCATCCGTATAGAGCATAATCATATCATCGGGAGCGATCTTGGCGGTTGTGGTTTCGTAGGCGGTTGCGCTGAAAATGCCGAGGGCCGGCCCCTGTTTGCCCTCGTCGGGGACGATCTCCGAGACCGTCTGGGTTGCGGCTGAGAGCAGGAAGGGGGAAGGGTGTCCTGCACTGGCGAACTCGATCTTTCCGTCCGTGAGATTCAACACCATATAGAAAGCTGTCGCAAAGGTTACATGACCGTGGTGCTTGATGATCCGCGTGAGATCACGATTCATGTGAGACAGAAATGCCGAAGGGTTGAGGCGCTCGGGACCGAGTTCTTCGATCAGGCCGCGGATGGTGGCAACGACCAGTGCAGAACGAACGCCGTGCCCCATCACATCAGAAATGAATACCCCCACGCGATGCTCGGAGACGGAGAAAACCTCAAAGAAGTCACCCCCGACGGCCCCACTGGGCAGGTAGATGTGGCTCAGCTCCAGTATGGACTCATCCGGATCTACGCCGGGAGGGAATACGGGGTACGCACGTTGGATGAACGCCTGCTGGAATTCGCGCGCCAAACTCAGATCCTCTTCCATCTGCGCGTTGCGCTCTTCGATCTCCTGCCGTGCGCGCTTCTGGTCGCTGATATCCAGGAGTGACCAGACCATTCCGACAACAGTATCATCAGCATCAGTGTTCGGCGCCACCGAGGCCTGCACGAAAAGCGTGATGTCGTCCAGACGGAGCATCTCCAACTCTCCACTCCACGTTAGTCCGTTCGTCACAGCATCTGTGATGGCATAGCTAACGGTCGGATTGTTCAAGTAGGACGTAATATTCTCGCCATCAAGCTGCTCGCGCTCCTCTGCACCCAAGAGTGCAGCCATGGCAGGGTTGAAGTACTCCAGCGTGGCCTCGATGTCCGTGATGGCGATTCCATTTCCGGAGTTCTGGATAGCGGCATGCCCCGTGCGAAGCCGATCCTCTGCCTCCTTGCGAAGCGTGATATCGCGAATGAAAAAATTGAGATAGTCCGCATCCGAGATGTGGATCAGGTTGACGGAGACCTCTGCGGGAAAGATGCTGCCATCGGCGCGCATGCAGTAAGCTTGGATCAGAATGAATCGGTCGTTCTGTAGGCTCTCGCAGATCGTTGCCATGAGAAGCTCATCGGAACCCGAGAGCAGAGATGTGATATGGAGGTCCGAAAACTGAGCGACATCGTATTGGAAGAACTGACTGGCGCGTTCATTGCCGCTGAGAATCCATCCATCCATGTTGGTGATAAGGGCTGCGTCATAGACGCTTTGCAGGAGTTGGCGAAAATCGGCGCTTCCGAGCAATTCGCACTGCTCGGGAGTGCTCCGTTTTCCTTTGTGGACACGGGGCTCCGTTTTCAAAGGGGCATTGGCGGGCGCGCACTCATTACTGCTCGGCGTCAGATCAATGCGCATGGTCGAAGAAAAACTGGGATTGGGTGGCATCGCGGGGACTATACCTCCGTGGGGGTTATGGCATACAGATAGCGTTTTGCTTTGCTGGTCGACGTCTTTTCAAAGACTTCCGTCCTGACTTGAATGAAGCGGGGGCGTTTATATTCAGCAAGTTGGCGCGCAGCCTTCTTCACTTCTATGCGCAGCAGCGACTCCACCTCTTTATCACTCAGGGTGTGCTTCCGTTTCTGGCTCTCGGCATCAATCGCCTCTTGATCCGGGACGACGATAAGGCCGACCTTCTCGCCGGTCTCGTTTGGACTCTTGTAGCCCAGCGACAGACACTCGACAATGTAGGGGCTCGTCAGAATCTGGGCTTCGACCTCTTCGGGATAGATGTTCTTGCCCTCGCGATTCACGATGAGGTTTTTCTGTCGCCCTGTGATGATCACGAATCCCTCGTCGTCTATGTATCCGAGGTCGCCCGTGAAAAACCACCCGTCCTGGATCGCCTCTTCGGTTGCTGTCGCATTGTTATAGTAGCCCTGCATGACATTGGGGCCACGCACAACAATCTCGCCAATTCCCTCAGCGTTGGGCATCTCAATGCGTAGATCCACATTCGGAAGCGGTTTCCCGATGGAACCCGGCTTCAGGGCATCCACCGGATTCAGAGTCAGTACGGGGGCAGTTTCAGTCAGGCCGTACCCCTCCAACACAGGGAGCCCCAGCTGCATGAACCCACGCAACATCGCAGGGTCGGATGGTGCCCCGCCGACCACGGCTATTCTCAGTTTGCCGCCGAGACTCTTACTGATGCCTTTGATGACGGGTTTGCGGAGCCCGATGGCAAAGAGCAATGACGCCATCTTGTTCGCCTTCAACCCCGCCTTGATCTTCGCATACATTTTCTCAAGCAGCAGCGGCACACCGATCAGAATGGTGGGGGATACCTCTCGCACGTTCTCTCCGACCGTGCGCAGGCTTTCGACAAAACTGATTTCTGAACCGGCGGCAATCGGGAGCAGGAGATTTCCGGTGAAAGCGAAGACGTGGTGCAGGGGCAAGACGAGCAGAAAATTGTCATCCTGACGAATGACGATGAGTTTCATCAGTGCGTCAACGTTGCTGCAGAAGTTGCCGTGCGAGAGGAGGGCTCCTTTCTGCCGGCCCGTGGTTCCTGAAGTGTAAATGATTGAAGCAATATCGCTTGCCGAGGGGACGGCATGCTCGAAATAGGCATCCTGGGTTGCTGCAATTCCAGCGTTTGCCGTAATCAAAGTCTCGAAATCGTGGTACTCAACACGCGTCTTTTCTTCGGGAATAATGGATTGACCGTCGAGAACGATCACATGCTTCAGTGCCGGAAGTTGATCGGCGATGTCCCGAATGATGGCGTATGACCTAGCCGAGGTGAAGATGACGGACGCTTCCGAATCGCGCAGGACGTGGGCGACCTCCTGCTCTTTCAACTTCGCATCGACGGGAACCGCAGTAAATGCTGCTGCCGCAATTCCGAAGTAGACCGCGGGCCAGCGATACTCGTTGTCGAAGAACATGGCAATATGCGCGCCGGGGCGCTGTCCGAGTCCATTCAGGACCTCGCTTACGCAGCGCACCTGTTGCTCCAGAGCCTCATAGGAAATGGTATGCCATGTTCCAGCCTGCTTGTGGCGCAGGGCAACTCCCGTGCATCGCTGTCGCGCGCTTTCCAGAAACAGTTCCCGAATTGTGCTTCGCATCGGTTCGCGCCTCGTTTCTCCAGATCGTTCTTGCAACCCTATCAGGATTAGTGAAAAATCCGAGTCACAAGCTGTGCGTCAAGGATAGGTCTGAAAGCAGAGGAGGTCAATACGTATGAAACATCGTATCACGGTTACAGTTCCAGGTCTCATTGTGGTAGGCGCTCTCTTCGCAAGTTCCGTTCAAGGGGCAGGTTTCGCCCTTATGGAGCATAGCGCTCAAGGGATTGGGCGTTCCTATGCAGGTTCCGTTGCAGGCATTGAGCTTGAGTCGTCCATCTATTACAATCCCGCGGGTATCGCCGGGGCGACAGATCCCTCTGTGGTGGCTGGCTCCCATTTGATTATGACATCGGTTGACTTTGACGGAGGCTCTACGTACGCAGCCTCCGGGGCTCCCTTGACAGGCGGCGACGGCGGAGAGGCTGGCGTCAACTCCGTGGTGCCCAACCTGTATATGGTAACCGGGATCTCGGAAGACGTGGCGTTCGGGGTCGGTCTCTTTGTGCCATTCGGCCTGGCTACGGAATACAACGCAGGCTGGGCTGGGCGCTATCACGCGCTCGAAAGTTCGCTGCACACCGTAAACCTCAACCCGACGCTGGCCTGGCAGATCAACGAAAAGTTCTCTGTGGGTGCGGGTGCGAGTGCGCAGTATGCAAGCGCCACCCTTTCCAGTGCGATTGACTTTGGCAGCATTTCTGGTGTGGCCCCCGGTCTGCTTGATGGAGAGGGCTCCCTAGAGGGCGATGATTGGGGTTACGGATATAATGCTGGCATCATCTATGCCGCCACTCCCGACACAAGCGTGGGGCTGAGCTATCGTTCCAAAATCAAACACACACTTGAGGGCGATGCCGAGTTCACCGTACCGGCCCCTGTGCTCGCGCTTGCGCAGTCGCAGAACATGTTCGTCAATACAACCGGAACGGCCGACCTTGAGCTGCCGGCTTCGGCGACTTTGGGTGGACTTCAGAAGGTGAACGAGAAAGTCAGCGTGATGTTTGACCTTGCATGGACTGAGTGGAGCTCGTTCGACGAACTGAGAGTCCAGTATGATTCCGCACAGCCGGATTCAGTGACCGATGAGTCGTGGAAAGATACCTGGCGTGTTTCCGTTGGTGGAGAATATGCGGCGAGTGAAGCCTGGACGGTACGGATGGGCGCTGCATTTGATGAATCACCGATTCCTGATACGGAGCACCGCACGCCCCGTATTCCCGATTCAGATCGCTATTGGCTGACCGCGGGTCTCGGCTACATCTCTTCTGAGAATTTCTCCTTTGATGTGGGGTATGCCCACGTCTTCTTCGAGAAATCGGAGGTCAGCCTAACCAGTGGTACAGGCGACGGTACAGGCGACGGTACAGGCGACGTGCTTGCTGGTGAATACGAAGGTTCCGTCGATGTCTTCAGTATGCAGCTCAGGTGGCGCATCTAGTTGAAGTGAATTTCGGTAGTTTGGTGAAGACGGAGATGCTCCGTCCCGCTGAATCTGCAAGTGTTGGTTCGTTTTTGTCATAGCGACGATTTTGGACAGACCTCTGGTAAGAACAGTCGATGCGGTTTCTGCTCTACAATATTCGCTATGGCACCGGGGGGGGGTTCCAGCTGCCTTGGGGTGGCTACCTGCGGCGGACGCATCGGCACCTGAGTGAGATCAGTCGCTATATCCAGGAGCTCGATCCCGACATCGCGGGTCTCGTTGAGGTCGATGCCGGCTCTTTTCGGTCTCACCGTAAGAATCAGGCAGAAGCGATTGCCGGAGAGCTTGGGCACTATCACACCTACATGTCCAAGTATCACGCGAGCTCATTTGCGCACCGTGTTCCCTTGATGAAAGAACAGGGCAATGCTTTCCTTACGCGTGACACCATTACCAATGAGTCGTTCCACTATTTCGAGAAAGGGGTGAAACGCCTCGTCATCGAGCTGGAGCTGGAGAACCTCACGGTCTTTCTTGTCCATCTGTCCCTCAAGTTCAGGATCCGACACCACCAGCTTCAGCAGCTCTACTCATTGGTGAAAGAGACCCGAAAGCCACACATTGTGGCCGGAGATTTTAATCCCCTCTGGGGGAGCCATGAAATAGAGCTCTTTCAGGCCGCCACGGGGCTTCGGAATGCCAATGAGCTGGGAGAACCATCCTTCCCGAGCTGGGCTCCCAAGCGTCAACTCGACTTCATCTTCTACAGCCCCGGCGTTGAAGTGCGGCGCTTCTGGATCCCGCAGGTAACCTACTCCGACCACCTCCCGCTCGTGTGCGATTTTGTCGTGTGAGAGGGTCCATTGGTAAGGGACCGCCCTCGTCACACCTCACATCTCCGAAGAATGGCGTGGTGTGTGGCAGAGATCCTTCGACAAGCTCAGGATGACAATTTGCTATGGTTTTCTGTCATCCTGAGCTTGCGAAGGATCTCCGGCCCTGTTCTCCCGCAAGAACTGGGGAATGTCCAGGAGAGTTGCTGTTGATCATCCGCGGTTAACGCACCCCCGTGAGCGCAAATGCCAGAGGAAGTTTCTACCATTTACACCGTGTGCCCTGCGGACTACAGTTATTCCCGAACCGAACCGGGATATACATCATGATTTTCTCCTATCTTTTGGCGGCATTTATCGTCCTGCCCATTACCGAGTTATGGCTCCTGTTCAAGGTGGATGAGCACCTGGGATTGGGTGCCACCATTCTGATTGTGGTGATGACGGGATTCATCGGAGCCTGGCTCGCACGGGCGCAAGGTCTGATGGTGACCATGCAGATTCAGCGGGACCTGGCAGAAGGTCGCATGCCCGCACCCCGATTGATTGATGGCATGATGATCCTGATTGCTGGTGCCCTGTTGATCACACCAGGGCTGTTGACAGATACGGTTGGCTTCCTGCTGCTGGTACCTGCCGTGCGGAGCATCATCCGTGCATGGCTGAGGCAGAAGATGGAACAGAAGCTCAAAGATGGAAGTGCAAACGTGACGTTTCGATGGTGACGCATGTGAGTTTGGGAGGAGTGACATGAAGCGAATAGTGTTGGTTATCGCAATTCTCATCGCAGGGCTTGTCCAGAGCGGCTGGGCGCAGAAGAAAGTGCTCACGGCGGCCTATTTGCGGGCCTCTGTTGGTGCACTTGATGAGCGCAGTTCCGTGGTTGTCAGGGCTGAGTATTTGGTGAGTCCGGGGATGGTTGCGGCTGAAGGTCGGGGACTACGCAACAAGGGATTCTCGCGATTCTCCATTCGCGATCCCGAAACGGGAGCCGTCTTTGATTCCATGTACTGCAAGCAGGAATCGGATGTCTTCTGGCGCCTTCTCAAGTCGAAAACGGATGCGCTTCTTGTCTTTCGAGGAGAGAAGTCCCGCGGGGAGGATCGGGAAGATGCTATCATGGTAGACCGTCTTGAAAATGTCCTGCTCTCGCCCAGCGAGGTTGCTGCTCGCGTGGCGAAAGAGGAGCCCGTGGAGGTGAAGCAGCCGCAATTGCGAGTAACACTTGTGGACGAAGAGACGGGAGTGCGTACGGTGCTCACCCATATCGAGCGGGGAACCCCGGTCCGGGTCGATGGGCTGATGATTGTCGTTGAAGATGAAACGCCCCCGGGCAACTGAGGTCCTGTCCATGATCGAATCTCGCCTGACCGATATCGAAAGCACACTCGCCTTTCAGGAGAGGACGATTCAGGATCTGTCTGACGTGATCTGCGGGCAACAGACTGAGCTCGACAGCCTGAAGGCAGAAATCAAGAAACTCACCGAGCGCCTTAACCACGACGCCCTTCCTGGTGGCGATGGAGCGGATGCCCCCCCCGAGCTCCCTCCGCACTACTGAAATATAGGCGAAAAAGGGCATTGCGTTTTCCAAAATGCAAGAGTAGTCTCCCCTTCAAATATCCGGTTCGATCTTCTCATCGGCCTGCAAGTCTTAGACCTTTCTTTGATTTTCTGACCCAACTGAAGACCTTATACTACCGGTCTGTTTTGGATGCGCTTGGTCTCTTCAGCAAATCCAATCAGCACAAATACACATGAGCATATGCTCGAAGTAGTTGAAGAGGCAAATAGGAGACGGATGATGCCAGAAGGAACAGTGAAGTGGTTCAGCACGGAAAAGGGATACGGGTTCATTGAGCAGGAGAGTGGGAGCGATCTTTTCGTGCACCAGAACGACGTAGCCAGCGCCATCCGTGAAGGTGACCGCGTTGAATTTGAAGTCGGCGAAGGCCGCAAAGGACCTTGCGCGAAAGACGTAAGAGCTGTCTAGTACTGCTACGGGGTCGGCTTGAACGTTCGCGTTCAGACCGGCCCCGTCTTTTTTTTTGCCCTCGTCCAACAACGAATGCGATGATGCATGGTGCCACGAACGTAGTTGAATGAAACAACTAGATAGTGCATACAGGAGTGCATAAAGGAGGAGCCCTATGACTGTCGTTATGTCCTTCTGTGGTTTGTGTCTTCTTGTTGCCTTCGGTAAGTTTCTCCGAGTCAAAGTCCGGCTTCTGCAGGCGCTGTATCTTCCATCCTCTGTTATCGCGGGGCTTCTAGGGTTGCTTGTGGTTCAGCTCTGCGGTAGCCACCTGCCTGCCGCCTGGACAGCAGGCTGGGGAAAACTGCCGGGACTCCTCATCAATGTTGTGTTTGCGGCCCTATTCCTTGGAGTCACCATCCCTCCGCTGGCGCAGATCTGGAAGCGGGCCGCCCCTCAACTTGCCTATGGTCAGATCGTAGCGTGGGGGCAGTACGTGGTGGGGGTTGCCTTGGTCCTTGTCCTGCTCAAACCCCTCTTCAATGTCTCATCCCTTTTTGGTGTGGTGGTTCCCGTTGGTTTCGAGGGGGGGCATGGAACGGCGGGTGGACTGGGCCCCACTTTCATTGAGCTGAACTGGTCGGAGGGTGTCGACTTCTGTCTGGCTTCCGCTACAGCAGGTATTATTTCGGCCGTTGTCGTGGGAATGGTGCTGGTTAATTGGGCGATACGAAAAGGCTTTGTGGCGGCACACACAACCACCTCGTCGGATGATCCCTACGCCCTGAGTGGTGTCTACCCTGTTGATGCGCGGCCGGAAGCTGGGCGGCAGACGGTGTCACCAAGCTCGATTGACGCACTTGCGTTGCACCTCGCCGTTGTCGGTATCGCAATCCTCATCGGACTTGGTTTGCGACAGGGGCTCGTCTGGCTTGAGCTTCAGATTCCAGGCATGGCAGAGAGCAACATCAAGATCATGAGGGCATTTCCGCTATTTCCGCTCTGCATGATTGGCGGTCTCATCGTTCAGCTATGCGTGACGCGGTTTGCTCGCGTTTCTCCGATTGATCATGGTCTCATGCAACGCCTGGGTGGCACGGCCCTCGACTTTCTTGTGGTTGCAGCCATCAGTATGATTCGCATTGAGGTGATTGCGAAGAACTGGGCCCCGTTTGTCATCATTGTTGTGGGCGGTATTCTCTGGAATGTCTTCTGTGTGACATGGTTGGCTCGGCGAATGCTCCCAAATTGTTGGTTCGAACGGGCGATTGCTGAGATGGGGCAGTCCATGGGAGTCACGGCGACGGGGCTGCTCTTGCTCCGGGCCGTTGATCCTGAGAGCAAGACCGAAGCGGCATCGGCCTTCGGGTACAAGCAGCTTCTCCATGAGCCGTTCATGGGGGGAGGGCTCTGGACCTCTTCGGCCGTTCTGGTGGTCGCCCATCAGGGCGGTGGCGTGGTGCTGGCGATCGGCGCCGGTGCCATTGCCGCCTGGCTCGTTGTGTGGAGGCTGCTGCTGAGGGGCGGAAAGTCCTGAAACGGAAAAAAAGGGCGAGCACCGTCAAGAGTATGAAAACGGGGAATCGGTTAACGCGAGCGGCGACGAGAGCGGATTACGAGAGAAAAGCCTCTCAACTTGTCACGCTGTAGCCCGGAGGGCTGAGGCAGATCGTTCACCGTTCGCGTCGCCGCTATCGACCATAAAAACTGGAGAATTGCATGAAATCGTACCGCAAAGAGCTGTGGTTTGGTACAGAGACACGCCGAAAAATCATCGACATAACGTCTGACATAGAGGCCTGCCTTGAAGAGAGCGGTATTAGCGAGGGGCTCTGTCTCGTCAATGCGATGCATATCACGGCATCCTGCTTCATCAACGATGCGGAGTCTGGTTTGTACGGTGATTATGAAAAGTGGCTCGAGAAGCTCGCACCGGAGAAACCGTACTCACAGTATGCCCATAACGGATTCGAGGACAATGCCGACGCCCACCTGAAGCGAACGATTATGGGCCGCGAGGTCGTCGTTGCCATAACGGAGGGTAGGCTCGATTTTGGACCCTGGGAACGTATCCACTACTATGAGCTCGATGGCAAGCGCAAGAAGCGGGTGCTAGTCAAAATTATTGGGGACTAGCCTGAATGGCGCTTGGTTAAGGTCCGTTTAGGAGGATGCCACCCCCACCGGGCTTGCCCCGGTGGATTGTCGATTTGCGGCTATCGAGAAGCCAGTAACAGGAAACGAAGAGCCCAAACAGGAGCGATAAGAGCGCAGAGCTCCCTTATCGCTCGATACGGGCTCGGAACGTTACAGTGCCCAGTAACAGCAGAGGATCCAATCATGGTTCCACCGGGGCAAGCCCGGTGGGGACGGGAACTGCTTTATGTGCGGACCGTGGATGCAATTCCCGGGAACGTGATGAAGAAGAGTCCCACCCGGAGCACATGCCCCAAACCGACGGATTCCTGTGGACTTAGGATGGTCCCGACACGACTGGCCTCATCGCTGTCCGCGCTCTTGCGCGATAACGATAGGGCGATGCCTCCAGAATCATGCCGGCTGAAGCGGATCATCGTGTTGGTTGCGCCACTCTGATGATAGAGGGACTCGCGTTTGCCTCCAACGTGGTCGCTGACGCCATCCAATACGGAGAGCAGTTCGCTGATGTCAGCAAATCCAAGTTTGACTGTGACCTTCCGTTCCCAATCAAAGGTCGCGTGAGCGGGCTCTCCCTCGCCTCGCCGACCTACCGTTTTCTGCGGTGCCATATCCAGGAAGAAACAGTTGTAGCGATCTCCCGGATGCTGGTTAATCCGCGGCTCAAACTGCACGGCGGTCCCCGTTCCCTGTCCATTGGCGTGGTAGAACGTCAGGCGCTCATTGTACAGCTTGGCCTCAGTTTCGGGGTTTCTCTTCGGTTGCGTTGTCATTGTGATTCTCCTTTCACCCTATAAGAAGCAACTCGCATGGCCCTTTTCCGGAAAAAGTTCAAAAAAGAACAAGCACCATTCAGCCTCTTGCAGAACTCCCCGCAGCACTTTCCTCTGTCGTCCTATCTATGGTGGACACGGCGGCGAGATGCTTCGTCCCGACGTACGTCGGGATCAGCATGACAATTCCCTAGGGAAGTCAACAATTTCAAGGGCGTCATTCCGAGCGCAGTCGAGGAATCTCAATCGAATAGATCGTGTAAGCGTCCCTCTGAAGCACGACAGGCAGGCTTAGCCGCATATCTGTTGCGCCAAGAACGTTGTTCAGAATGACTATACGTTCCAACCCGCGTCGCTGTAGTGACTTGATCTGGCCCTTTTTGGCCATGGCCCTATTCGTCAGGCTCCATCCTCTACGATGGGCAAAATACAGAGCGGTTGGGGATCCACTCCCGTTGACCAGGATAAGCGCATCGCGCGCGCAAGTTGCATCCAAGTCCGCTTCCAAGGCGAGAAGCCTCTTGTTGTGGGGTTTGATGCGAAAATCATGCTGCTGATCCGATACTCCCTCGATACACACAGCAGCCAAGAGCGCAATGACAATGCCCCGGTGGTTTATTGCCCTGATCCCGGCTCCGGCCAACAGCGCCATTACAGGTACAAAGGGAATCACATAGTAGGTGTGGTGTGCGAAGTTGTACCCAGACACCACCATGACAGCCAGGAAAGCAGGAGTGCAACAGAGCAGCATTCCTAGGATCGGTCTATTTCGCTTAACGATGCTCCACCCTAGTCCGATCAGGAACAGTATGAACCCGATGTACTTCAGGGCGGTTTCGTAAAAGCGCTTCGAAACCAACGGCAAATGCTCAATCAGCGCTTTGAAACCAGAGATCAAACCGGTTCCCATGAAGAAATGCGAAACGCCATGTTCGCTTTCAAGATGGGGAACCCAGTAGAAGAACCACGCAAGTGTAGAGCCTAGGCTCAATAGCGAAACGGCAGCGAATACGATTCTGCGCGCAATCCCCATCTGATTCAGAAAGAAGGGAAGAACCAGTATGACCAACAGGTATCCTGAAGGCAATTTGGTCAGCATTCCGCATGTGGAGAAGACGCCAAAAAGAACAATATCCAGCCGTTTGTAGCAGATGTGGTGCGCGCTCGATTCCAAGTAGCGGAACCCATGATACAGTGCAGCAATCACAAAAGACATCGACAACGTATCAGGCATTATCTTTCGCGAGCACGAGAACCAAAGCGAAAAGAGAAACACCATCGTTGAGTAGAACGCCAACCGCTTGCACTTCAACTGGTCTCGGACCAGGCAGAAAAAGTAATACGTACCAAAGCTTGATACAATGAGGTTCAGTAGTCGACCATACCAATGCTGGTATCCGAATATCAGGGCCATCAGGTAAGCACCGTAACTAAGAAGAGGAAACTCCATCCCCGCGATGCCAGCATGATCACCACCAATATCTATTCTGGGGTACAAAAGGTTCCTGTCCACTTCCATGAAGTTGCGGGTGACCATCGTCCCGAGTGTCTGTCTCCAGTTGTGGGAAACCTCTAGCGGAGGATTTGTAATACCAATGAGCCGAAGGATGAAGCAGAGCAAAATCCAGAAACGGATGTCAGTTAACATAGACACCGCCCCCTCTTTCGATAGGCGATGCGATGGAGAATTGCTCATGGCATGTCTCTTCCGGTTTTCAGGATTTCGTTCCCGAACTGAACGTGCTGACTTCGTGTCGAACGCTAAGACAAACAGCTTCGAAAATCAAGCCACCCGCACTCCGGGACATTCCCCCGTTTTTCGCTCTGCTTGTCGCATGAGATTCCTTCGGCAAGCTCAGGACAGGCTCTTCGGCTGCGCTCAGGATGACCCTTTCCTAAGGTTTACTGTCATGTCGAGCGGGGTCGAGACATCTCGGGCGCCCCTCAAACTTGCTTTCCGACGGTGTCCCCAGTATTGTGCTCTCCATGATTTCCTTGGAAGTGAACAGGCCGAGCCGAGCCGACGTCGTGGCAAGATGGCTACTTCTGATCGACCCGCGTGGGAAATTGCATATCCGCGTTCTGCTCGTCTCTCTAGTCATCATTGCAGCACTGATCACCGCTCACCTTGGGGCGGCCCTCGCGGGATCGGCAAGATCTGCTCAGACGCAAGACGGGACCATTGCTCTTTTTGATCTGGATGATGAGTTAACCGTTTCGGTCTGGTACAGCAGTTTTCTGTTTATTCTGGTGGCCTTCACGTCGATGGCTCTGGCTTGGTCGCGCGCGCATCAGGCGAGCTGGAAGCAACGCGGGTGGCGGGGCGTGAGCCTTGTTGCGCTTTTCTTCTCTCTGGATGAAACGAGCGGCATTCACGAAACGGGAGGTGGCACACTTGCCCGCATATTTCCACAAGTCCCCCTCTCTCCCAGTAGCTGGTGGGCCTTGCCCTATGCTCTGCTGGTAGGAATGATGTTCTTGTTTATTGCTGTCGAAACACGGTGGCGGCCCAAACCGCTAGTGCCCCTCGTTGCTGCCGGTGCATGTTGGTGTGGTGCGGTACTATTCGAGTACCTACTCTTGTTTCCCCGCCATATTGACGTTGCACTGGAAGAGGGGCTGGAGTTGCTTGGGACAGCCCTGCTGCTGTACACGCTCCTGACTCTGTTAATCGCTCAAAAGACTTCCGACACTTAGACCTTTCCCCGGAAGGTATATATGTTTTGCCGTCAAAGGGGGAAGGTCTATTTCAGAACGGCGAGTTGCCCAATTTGAGTTGACCCACAACCGGGGCTCGGTTCTTGACAGAAATGGCCTATGTGGCAGGATGCGACGCGCGTTTGTACCGGAAAGGGCGTTGAGGAATGCAAACATCTGATTTCGACTATGATCTCCCTGAAGAGCTGATTGCTCAGGAGCCAGCGGCAGAGCGCGCAGCCTCGCGTATGCTCGTGCTGCATCGTGATACGGGCTCACTTGAACACCGCCTGATTTCGGAAATTGGCGACTATCTCAACCCGGGTGACCTTTTGGTGGTAAACAATACCCGGGTGATCCCGGCGCGGGTCTTTGGTCACAAGACCGATACGGGGGGGCGGATTGAGCTGCTGCTGCTCGAGCCTCTGAGTGACAATGTGTGGCTGGTGCTCTGT
The DNA here is from genome assembly GCA_018645275.1 of Verrucomicrobiota bacterium. Lineage (GTDB taxonomy): Bacteria > Verrucomicrobiota > Kiritimatiellia > UBA8416 > UBA8416 > JABGOW01. The sequence goes on along the minus strand of JABGOW010000235.1, from coordinate 1,090 downwards.
CGCGCCTCAAACCGCCCTGGTGTCGGAACCCGTCTTACGTTAGCCGGCGAACGGATACAGGGGGAGGTCATCACGGTTGGCGAGGAGGGGCGACTGGAGGTTCGGTTTGCATGCGATGCGCCCTTGCTTGAAATTCTGGAGGAGGAGGGAGAGACGCCGCTGCCCCCTTACATCAAGCGTGCCACTGACGACGGCCGAAAAGCCTCTGATGAGGATCGCTACCAAACGGTATATGCGTCACGTCCCGGCGCCGTTGCAGCACCCACCGCCGGCCTCCATTTTACGCCAGAACTCCTGGCGGCGCTCGCTGCAAAGGGCGTTGACAGGGCGGAGGTCACGCTGCACGTGGGAATCGGCACCTTCCGTCCCGTGAGTGTGGATAGAGTCAGTGACCACTGTATGGATGAGGAACGCTACGAGATCAGTGAGGACGCGGCCCGAAAGATTTGGGAAACACGTGAATCGGGGGGGCGAGTCGTGGCAGTTGGAAGCACTTCTGTGCGGACCCTGGAGACGGCCACAGGCGAACAGGGACGCATCTGCGCCGGGGCGGGCCGCAGTGATATCTTTATCTACCCCCCGTACACGTTCAAGGCGGTCGATGCAATGCTCACCAACTTCCACCTACCAAAATCAACGCTGCTCATGATGGTTTCCGCCCTAGCGGGGCGTGAGCCCATTATGGAGGCCTACGCCGAAGCCATCCGCAAGCGCTACCGTTTCTTCAGTTACGGTGATTGTATGCTGATTCTCTAGCCCGAATCGCTCTGCTCAAAGGGGTGCAATTCTCCGGCCATGATCGAGGCACCACTGTCTACGGTAAGGGTCTGCCCTGTGATCTTATTGGCATAGGGACTCAGCAGGAATACGACGGCATTGGCGACCGCCTGCTTATCTTTCCGCGTGTCCCATGCCAGCGGACTGGCGCTATTCCACAATTTCGTCATGGAGCCAAAACCTGGGATCTTACTGGCCGCCTTCGTATAGAGAGGGCCGGCCGAGACGACGTTCACCCGAATGCCATCTCTGCCGTGCCGCCGTGCCAGCGCCTTCGCGAGTGCTTCCAGTGCGGCCTTCTGAACACCCATCC
>JABGOW010000137.1 GCA_018645275.1 Verrucomicrobiota bacterium | reverse complement strand
ACCCCCGGCTGACATGTTCCTCCCCTTCGGGGAGTCTGGAGTTTGGCCATTATTTGGTCTCAGGCAGCGGCCTTGAGGCATGCCTCGACGGCCTTCGCTTCGGGGAGCCAACTCCATGTCCCCAACGGGGACCAACATGCCAGCCCGGCCAGAATGGCTGGGTAGTGTCACCTTCCGAGAGCATTGCTCCCTGAAAGGGAGCCACAACTGGCACCGCATGCAGGTCTCAGAACCCCCGTTTAGCCTGTCCGAAGAGCTTCGTGACCGTAGATGGGCGCAGATTGCGCGGACAGAGGATCATGGTGATACAGGAAGCCGGCTATCAGAGTGCCAAAAGGGCCTATGGCGTCCAAAACTCCTCCATATCGATACCCATCCGCACCCATCTACGGTTGCATATCCTTGTGGACTTGGCTTCGTTTCTGGTTCAGCCCCTTTCCGGACAGGGCCCAAGTAACAATGGTCTCCACCGTCACACTGCCCATTCCGCTATGGCAATTGTCGCCTGTTGGCGCTAGATTTTCCTCTCTGCTGTCTAATCTATGTGAGGGGAACCATGAAGAAACTACTCAAGATCATTGCCGTACTTGCACTCGTGCTGGTTGTCGCCGTCCTGGTGCTCCAGCTCTTCTTGAACCGTGGCCTGGATCCCGCTATCCAAAAGGCGCTTCCGGGGGCCAGCGAGAGCCTCGGCCTGGAGCTCGGTGTCGGCGACGCCTCGCTGAACCTCTTCGGGGGGGCCATTGCCGTAGACGACGTGAGCGTTGGCAACCCAGATTGCTTTGCTGAACCGTCGGCGTTCACTCTGAATCGAACGGTGATGGACGTCAATCTCCGCGCGCTAAGAAAGGGCGTTCTCGAGGTGTCCAAGGCGTCCGTCCTGGATTCGAAGTTGACGCTCGTTCGAAACCAAGAAGGCGACTTCAACTTCACAGAGATCCAGGAGGCGCTGCCGACCTCCAATCCGGCTGAACCAACAGAGCCGGCCGCAGTCGCAGAAACTGAAGCCGTCGCCGCCCCATCTGAGCCCTTCGAGATGCCAAAGGTGCAGCTCAACAACCTCGACTTCAATATGCTCTTGGAGTTTGTCGACTACAAAACGACTAACCCGACCCCAACGCGCATTGGGTTCGACCTCTCCATAGATGCTCGGAACGTTACAACCTTTAAAACAACTCCCGAAGCCGAGTGGGGTACAATGGCAATCAAGGGCTCCCTGCGTGAAAGCCCGGAGGACTTTGCGATGGACATCACCGCGAAGCTTGCCCCACTTGTGGATCTCGCCAAACCCTCGTTCACCGCCGAGGGCAATATTGTCTCCATCAACATGCAAACCCTCGGGAATGAACTGACAGAGGAAGTGGGCATTGCCAGCGACTCGGTCGACATCTCACTCAGCCTGAACGTGCGCGACGGAGCCTTCGTCGATGGATCTAAACTGGTTGCTACGTTGCGGGAAGCGGAACTGGCTGGTGATCTAAAAGCAAAGCACGACGACGTAGCCCTACCTCCTCAACTCTCTCTGACCTTCCCGGTTTCAGGGACCCTTGCCAGACCCATGATCTATATTCAGCAGGCCATCACCGTCAGCATTCTGCAGAACCTGGCCAACAACCCCGACTACCTCCTCGACAACATAACCGTGGGCGGAAAATCCCTGCGAACCCGCCTCGGCGAAGCCCTGGGGGGAGGCGAGAACGACGGAGGAAGCACCAACACAGCCTCAGATGCCAAACTCGAGGAAGACGTCAATGACGCCATCCAGAAGCTTGGTGATCTGTTCAAGTAACGGCAAGCTCAGGATGACAGAAAAACGGGGAGAACAGAAAAGCGGAGTCACCGAATGTTCACGCGCCAGCTCAACGGCCATAGGGAGTCACCGCTACCCCAGAATCGAATCAAGCGATGCGGCAAGCTCGGCCATTGTTCCCACTGTGAGGTCCGCCTCTGACTCCGCCGGGAGACCGCTCACGAGTATCGTGTGACACCCCGCGGCACGACCAGCTGCCACGTCTGTTTCCTTGTCACCAATCATCCACGATGACGTGAGATCAATGGCATGCTCAGAGGCGGCCTGAAGAAGGAGCCCCGGAAGGGGTTTTCGGCAATCACAACTGTCGCGCTCATGCGTACAACAAAAGATGCCGAGCAGTTCGACGCCCTGTTCGGACAACGCAGAACGGAGCTTGGCATGCATCGCGTCTAATGTCTTCTGGGACATGATCCCGCGCGCCACACCACGCTGATTCGTCGCAATCACCACTGCATATCCTTTTGCAGCAGCACACCGAGCGGCTGCGACAAATTCCGGAATAAGATGGAAATCCTCCCAGCGCTCAACGTATCCGGGCCCCGGAGAGACGTTAACAACGCCATCACGATCAAAGAACACACATTTCTGCTTCATGATCACTCCGTTCGGAAGGTCCTCACCTCAAAGATCTGGCTGCGGACAAAACCGGTGCGGTAAGCAACCACCCTGATGGTGTGCTCGCCCGC
>JABGOW010000481.1 GCA_018645275.1 Verrucomicrobiota bacterium | reverse complement strand
CTGTAAACAGCCTTCCCGCTTCGCTCTCCGAGCTCCGCAGGACAAGCCGGCCGGTACCGTCGGCTGTAAACAGCCTTCGGCCCTGTCGATTATGCAGGACAATCAACGAGGCGAGGTCGTGCGTCACGAACACGAGCTTCGTAATCTATAGTCGATCACTTTGGGCATCATAGTCTTATGTGCAACGCTTGTCTATCGGGGGAACCCTGATTTTGGGCCTCTTTCTTTGCAGTCCCTTTCCGGCGATGAAGCAGGCTTCAAATGGAGGGTGCGGCCCGAGGGCGGGCCACCTCCAATGGTTCATCTCTCAGCGTTTGGGATATGCTGCGTTCAGCGCTGCCACAGCAGTGTCTGCCCGGCGCGGTACGGGACTATGTCGCCGTAAGCGGCGGGGACCGGCTGGGCTCGTCGTTCCAGCGTGATCGTGTCAGCGGAAGGTGGCAGGCCGTGGAAGGCACACCCGAAGGTGGAGGTGAAGTCAGCCAACCGGTCGAGACACCCCAGCCGGTCAAACGTGTCGGCAAGATAGGGAAGCAGGAGTGGACTTGTAAAGACACCAGCACAGCCGCAGGCCGACTCTTTGGCACTGCGCGGATGCGGAGCTGAGTCAGATCCCAGGAAGAACCGCGGATGGCCTTCGCAGACGACCTGACGTAACGCATCGCGATCATGTGGATACTTTGCCACGGGTTTGCAGAAGTTGTGGTTCCGGCCAGCCCAGTCATCGACGGTCAGATCAAGATGGTGCGCTGTCACCGTGGCCGCTACGGTGCTGCCCAACGCTTTGACGCAATCAACGGCCTTGGCTGTCGTGACATGCTCCAGAACGATCCGAAGCTTTGGGAAACGCCCATGGAGCTTTTCCAGCTCAGGCAGGAACCGCGCTTCTGCATTGAGGACGCAGACATCCTTCTCTGCATTGCTGGGCACCTCACCATGAATCAACAGGGCAAGGCCCTCGGCCTCCATCGCGGAGAAGACCGCATCGTATGCACCAAAGTCCTCTGTACCACTCTCGGAATTGGTGGTCACACCCTTTGGGTAGCACTTCACCCCAAACACGCCCTGCGCGGCCGCAGTGCTGACGGCCTGCGGGGTAAGCTCTGGCAGGAGGTACAGGGTCATCAGGAACTCGACATCTGGGGCAAGCGCCTCCAATGCTCCCCGATACCGAATGGCATCCTCGGCAGTCGCAATGGGGGGCGTGGTATTGGGCATGACCACACATCGCCCTACACCACCCGCACGCACGAGCGGGGCCACCACGTGCATCATGGCATCCTGCCTCAGGTGCAGGTGAAAGTCGTCGGCAATCGGAATGGTTAACGAATCCATAGTGTGCTCCGCATCTACCCCTTGAAAATCACGAATTTGCGCATGCCATAGTTGATGAGCAGTGCGGTGACCAGATTGCAACCAAAGGCCAGTGTGGTTTCTACACCAAACTGGGCAATCAGCCACGTCTGCAGCCCCGTCCCCAAGGCAAAGCTCACGCCGGAAACCAGATAGAACAGTCCAATCTCAACGAGCCAGTGGTGGCGGCCGGGCTTGAACACCCACGCAATGTTGATCAGGTAGCAGACCATGTTGGAGACAACAAACGCAACACCGTTGTTGATCGCTGCATTACGGGCGCGAACCCCATCGGCAAGAGGGGTGATGTCGATTTCAACGACGTGTCTCAGGATCTTGATGACGGTGTCGTCCTCACTGAGCGCATCCAGCACAAATATGGACATCAGATAGAACGTTCCGATGCAGACACCCGTGGCAGCACCGCCGGCAATGCCATACTTAATAAACTGAACCAGCGGCCCGGCTTCCCGTCCCTTGAACTGCTCAAGTAGTGTCACTTGCAGGTCCCTCCCCATTGTGTCGGATCCGGTACGCGCTCGAGAACATCCGACCATGTCTTGCATCTTATAATCCGAGAAGACTCCCCCGGCGTGTCGAGCGAGACATTCCAGGGACGATCAAAAATGAGGATGGGCACTTCGGTGTGCTCCGCCAAGAACTGTATGGCCGTCGGCGAGTCGTCGATCGCCATACAGAATGCACGCGTCCGGAGCTCATCCAATGACATGATGTCGACCCCTTCGATATGCGGATGATTCCGTCCGTATTTGTCAACGAACGTCAACTGTTTGTGCGGCACACCGTGCCGGGACAGCCACGCCGCCGAGGCATCGTGCGTGGAGGGTGGGCGCCCTGTCACAACATGAATCTGAGCTCCGGCAGCATGCCAAGCCCGGATGCCGTCCGCCGCACCCTCTACCGGCGGAATGCCGGACAGCACCTCGGCATCGTGAAACATCGCAAACAGTCGTTCGGCCTCGTTCTCGTCCAGGCCGAACGAAAGGGCGAGATCAAACGAATGGATATCTTCAAAAGCTGTCGACTTACCGAACTCGCGTTCAATCAGTGCCGCCAGAGCACGAGCGGTCTCGCAGAGCACATCATCAAAGTCAACATAGACGGGTGCGCTCATAAGGCCTTGCTTGGGGCTGTCATCGCTTCAGGTCGAACCCAATCATCAAACGCATCTGCCGTCACATACCCCAGTTCGACGGCGACGGCTCGTAACGACTTATCCTCACGCCAGGCTTTGAGCGCAATCTCAGCCGCCTTATCGTATCCAATGTGCCGGTTGAGTGCGGTCACGAGCATCAACGAGTTCTCGACATGCTCTCCGATGCGCTTTGCGTTGGGTTCGATTCCCGCGACGCAGTTGCTGGCGAACGACGCACTTGCATCGGCAAGCAACTGAATCGACTGCAGAATCGCGTGCGCCATGAGCGGCTTGAATACGTTGAGTTCAAAATTGCCCTGTGAGCCTGCCATGCTGATCGCCAGGTCATTGCCGAAGATGCGGCAGCACACCATCGTCACCATCTCACACTGCGTGGGATTCACTTTGCCCGGCATGATCGAGCTGCCGGGCTCGTTCGCTGGCAATTCAAGCTCGCCCAAACCACTGCGGGGACCACTCCCCAGCCAGCGGATATCGTTGGCAATCTTCATCAGGGCTCCGGCGAGACTCTTGAGAACTCCCGACAGACGCACAACGGCATCATGGGCGGCAAGCCCCGAAAATTTATTCTCCTGAACCTCGAACGGATAACCGGTGATATTGCTGATTTCGCCGGCCATGAGCTCATCAAACCCCTCTTGCGTGTTTAGGCCCGTTCCGACGGCTGTGCCACCAACCGCCAGGTGCTGCAGCTCAGGCAGCGAAGCTTCAATGGCGCATCGGCACTGATGGAGCTGTGCCACATATCCAGAGAATTCCTGTCCCAACGTCAGCGGGGTTGCGTCCTGCAGGTGTGTCCGCCCAATTTTGACGATCCCGGAGAAGTCGTTCTCCTTCTGTCGCAACACAGTCTCGAGCTCAAGAAGCGCGGGAAGAAGCACTTCGCGAAGCGAAACAACGGAGGCCACATGCATGGAGGTCGGTACGGTGTCGTTTGTTGACTGTCCGCAGTTGACGTGATCGTTAGGGTGGACCGGAGACTTCGTCCCCAGCCCACACCCCAGAATCTCGTTGGCGCGGTTGGCAACAACCTCATTGACGTTCATGTTCGTCTGCGTTCCGCTGCCACTCTGCCAGATCACGAGCGGGAACTGATCATCAAATTTGCCGGCCATGACTTCGTCTGCTGCCGTGCGGATGGCATCCGCAAGTTTGGCATCTAGAAGCCCAAGCCCTTCGTTAACACTGGCGGCTGCCCGCTTCACGAGGGCATGGGCACGGATAAAGGCTCTCGGAAAAGGCTCATCGCCAACACAGAAATTGTCACAGGCACGCTGTGTCTGGGCTCCGTAGTATCGGTCTTCCGGAACCAGCACCTCGCCCAGGGCATCTTTCTCTTTGCGCATCACACGACCTCCGCTCAGATTAGAGGTGAACCATACCACCCTCGCGAGCCCGACTCAACTCACATTGAGTTGGATCTTCCCCTGTGCTCGCGCTTACCCCACATTGGAGATGCTTCGGCAAGCTCAGCATGACAATTCCTTGGCGAACTCGACAGTTTCACGGGGGTCATTCCGGGCGGAGCTTGCCAAGCCGTAGGCATAGTCGAGGGATTTCGAGTTCTTCAACGGCCACTCTAGGGCTTGCGCTTGCCCGCCGTGGCGGGCATCTCTGCCAGTCCTCGCTCAAGCACGCAGGGCTGCAAGCAGCGACAGCATATCCGGGGCGAGGGGTGCCTCGAATGTCAGACGTTCCCCGGATGCGGGGTGGGTGAGGGTCAGTTTTGCCGCGTGCAGCATCTGTCGCTTCACGGGAACGGGGAGTGGCCGGCGGCGGTAGCGGCCGCCGTAGACAGCATCGCCCACGACGGGGTGGCCAATGTGGGCCATGTGAACACGAATCTGGTGTGTACGCCCCGTCTCAATGCCAACCCGAACCGTGCAGAATGCCCCGAGCACCTCTGTGAGATGGTAGTTCGTAATCGCATCACGCCCCCGCGACGTCTCGGTACTCATCATCTTGCGATCGTGATTGCTGCGGCCAATCTGCGTTTCGATGAGGCCCACTCCCGGATGTGGGGTGCCATGCAAAATGGCGAAATACTCCTTCTCTACCTCGCGATCATGAAACTGCCGCGTCAGGGAGTCCATTGCCGCCTGACACTTTGCCACGACGATGACCCCACTGGTGTCTCGATCCAAGCGATGCACAATCCCCGGACGCAGCTCCCCCCCCACCCCGGCGAGGTCGGCACAGTGATAGAGCAGCGCATTCACGAGCGTACCGCTGGGATGCCCGGGAGCGGGATGCACAACAAGGCCTGCGGGCTTATTGATCACGATAAGGTTCTGATCCTCAAAAAGGACATCCAGCGCGATATTCTCTGCAAGAATGGACACGGCCTCGACGGGCGGAAGCTCAACGACGATTTCCATTCCGGGCTCCGTTTTGGCGGAGGCTTTCAAGGGCGAGCCATCGGCAAAGTGTATGGCCCGGCTCTTGATCAACGCTTGGACGCGAGCGCGGGAGAGCTCCTCAACGGTTCCCGCAATCCAGGCATCCAGACGCATCCCCGCGCATTCGGGCCCGACGTGGAGTCTTGCTGGCGGAGGCACGTCCATCGCACTATTGCCCATCGCTCTGCCCCAGCGAGCACTTCCAGAAATGCGCTCCCAGAATCAGCGCCACCCCAAGAAGAAGGATAGGAATACTGACTGCCTGCCCCACAGACAACCCGAGCACCTCCCAGCGCTCGCCACGATCGCCACGAAAGAACTCCAGAACAAATCGCCCCAGTGAGTAGAGCACCATATAGACGCCACTCACGGTGCCAGCTCGTTTCGAGCGCCGGAAGGTCCAGATCAGAATGGTGTAGATGATCACGTTGTAACCAGCCTCATAGAGCTGCACGGGGTGAATACTCCGGCTCAAGGGGGCCATTTTGTCAATCATCCCGGCATGATAGTGCGTTATCCACGACGCCGATCCCTGGGGAAACTGAACCCCGATCGGAAGCTCCGTACACTTGCCGAAACAACACCCATGAAGAAAACAGCCGATCCGGCCGAATGCATGAGCCAGGGGTACCGCCGTCAGCGAGAAATCAACGAGAGGTAGGGCTGGCTCGCGTCGACGGCGCGCATAGAGCAAGATAACGGCCCCGGCGGCAATCAGACCGCCATAGAAAATCAAACCGCCCTCGTTCACCCGAAGGATGGTGAGTGGCTCAGCGGCATACTCGGACCAATGCTCGGCAACGTACGCCAGGCGGGCACCGAGAATTCCCGAGAGCATAACCCAGAACAGAAGATCAGAGCAGGACTGGGCGTCCCGCCCACAGGTGCGTCCCAGCAGAATCCAGCTGGTGAGTGCCGCGACGAAGCCAACCGCCATCATCACGCCATACCAGTGAATGGTCAGCGGCCCCACCTCAAACAGTACAGAGTGCATACTTCTTTCTCCCGTGCTCAGGCGCCCATTAACCCACACAACTCCCCAATGGGTCAATCTCCCGTTTTCGAATAGACATCTGACAACAAATCTCTATGATATGCTGACCATGGAAAATGAGGTAGATAGTCATTCCGATTCTCCCGACCTTGCGGAGGATGTTCAGCACGAGGAGGCAGAAGCTGCCGCCACCGAAGAGGAGGCGGCGGAAACATCGCCCGTGAACATTCTCACAGACGCAGTCGATGAGTTCAAATGCTCGAAATGCGGTTGCAGCATTGACGTCACAGAGCTTTCCGCCTTCACGCAGGTTGAGTGCCCTGACTGCAGCGCCATCGAGAGCGTGCCGGCTCGCTTGGGGAACTTCCTGCTCCTGAAACTACTGGGGACGGGCGGCATGGGTGGCGTCTATTACGCAAAGGACGAGTCCCTCGGGCGTTTCGTAGCAATCAAAGTCATGCTGCAGAGTCTGGGCGACGATGCCGAGTTTATCGAGACCTTCCGTCGGGAGGCGCAGGCTGTTGCCAAACTGAACCACCCCAACATTGCGCAGATCTACTCATTCGGTCAGGAAAAAGGGCAACCCTATATTGTCATGGAGCTTGTCTCCGGCGAACGTGTTGACAAGATGATGGAAGAAGAGGGCGGCATTCCCACCGCCCTGGCAATGCGCATCTGTTTCGAAGTGGCGCAGGGGCTCAGCGCAGCCGATGAAGCGGGCATCGTGCATGGCGACGTCAAGCCTGAGAACATACTGATGGACAAGAAGGGCCGGGCCAAAGTTGTGGATTTCGGTCTCGCAACGGTAGCGCACGCGGCGGCAGCCGAGGGCATCTGGGGCACACCCTACTACATCGCGCCTGAGAAAATCCGTCGACAGAAAGTTGATGCGCGCGCCGACATCTACAGCTTGGGAGCAACCCTCTACCACATTCTGGCGGGAAGCCCCCCTTTCGAAGGCGAGACCCCTGTCGAAGTCGTTAAGGCGCGACTGGAAACGCCAGCCCCGAGCCTATTGGACGCTCGGCCGGATATCCCCGAGAAGGTGGCAAGCGTTGTTGCCCGCATGCTCGCGACGGAGCGCACCGAGCGCTATCCAACCTACAAGTCTTTGATCAGCGACATGCGCAAGGCGCTGCACGAACTGGGTGATGCACCCGTGAAAACCTCGCCGCTTGGTGGAAAGCACATCCGTATCAAGAAGAAGCGTTCCACACTCAACGTTCCCGCCGCGAGTGTTGAAGATGAAAGCGCCGATCGGGAAGAAGCCCCCAATCGCAAGCGAAAGATCGTCATCCACAAGGACAAGGGCGGCCCTTCTCCCATGTCGCTGCGGAAGACATCTGAACACGAAGACGTAGAGGAAGCGGCGGAACCGCAGGAACCGGAACCCACGCCAGAAGAGCTTGCGCGCGAACAGCGCGCCCGCGCAAAGAAGCTGCGGGCCATACTCACCACAATCGCAGTCCTCGTTGTACTGGCGATCGGCGGGGGCATCACCGCCTTCGTCATCCACCGCAAGAACGAAACTACCCGTCACCGGGCCGAGTATTTTGCCCGCATCAATGCACAAGAGGCTTCTGCAGCGTTCTTCACTCAAATCACGACAGCGGCTTCAAATGTAACCGCGATGGTGGAGAAGACAACCGCATATGAGCCCTTCATTATGGAAGCCATTCTGGCGATTACGGGGCAGGAGCTCGTCGTTCCAGAACCGGAACCAGAGCCGGAACCAGAGCCAGAACCAGAGCCCAGCGAGGAAGCCGAAGCCGACACGAATAGCGTTGCCAATGCTGCGGCAACAAATGCGCCCGCTTCAGAGGCTGAAGGAGACGATGCGGATGTCGCAGACGCCCCCGAAGCAGAAGAAGCTGCAGAGGAAGAGGTCGACGCAACCGCTGAAGAGGAAGAAGCTGCAGAGGAGGAGGTTGAAGCAACCGCTGAAGAGGAACCCGCCCCAGCAGCCGTCGAGGTAGTCCCCGACGCTGACCTGCCCCCTGTTGCCATTACCGCCCGCAACACCATTATGAACCTGAGAAAGTTGCGTCGGATGCATCAGCGCATACAGGGATTGGTGGAGCCGACCCTCATCGCGAATAACAACACCCAGAAGACTCTCAAGTCCAAAACCGCAAGAGCGAACGCCGCGGCTCTCAAGAAGATGGCCGAGAAGTCGGAGCTATACCAGGAGAATGCCAAAGCACTCTACACCGCGGCGAAAGGGACCTACGCAGAGATTGTGGAGGAGAAGAAGGCGCATGTGGCCGAAGTAGCCGCACAACGCGCCACAGAGATTGAAGAACAGAAGCGTCAGGAAGAGGAAGCCAGAAAAGAGCGCGAGCGACTTGAGCTTGAAGCACTGGCAAAAACAGAAATTGAGCAAGCTGACGTTGATCACGAAGAGATGAAGGTGCTTTTTGCCGAGCACGCTTTCGATGACATCGTAGCGGCGCTTGAGCAGAAGCTCACCGCCTACAAGACCGAGCCGGGCAAAGCGGCCCTTCTCGTGGTTCTGGACCGCTACAAGTATGTGGCGGGAATGCGCGATGAGCTCATCGCGTGCATCAACGCGAACCCCTTTGCCTGGGGATGGGGCTCGGGGACATCGGCTCGCGATATCGTCAAGGCGAGCAAGGCCGGCGTTTCTATTAAGGATAGTCCCACAATCTACCCATGGAAAACGGTCAGTATTGTGCAGATGCTGAAGTTCATAGATCACTACATCGCTGCACGGGCCACGCGCGCCACATCCAAATCAGCGATTGCATTCGGAGCCGCTGTCTATTGCGACGAGTTCGGCGACAAAGGCAAAGCGAAAGCAAAGAGCTACCTCAACCGCGCGCTGGATCTGGGATTCTCGCGGGAAGAGCAAGAGCGACTGCTTCCGAGCGGGTGGTAAACAGAAACGGTGTGCGACATATGGCCGAGAAGAAGCAAATAGTGCTCCATCGAGCTCCCGGCGCGGGGGCACCCCGGAAACGTGGCCCAAAACTCCAGCAGCGCAGCTCCCTGATGCCGCTGTGGATCATTCTGGCCATCCTGCTCATCGGGGGCACCTCAATCGTTGCCACCATCAAGGGAAACAAACGCAAATCGGCCGCCAAAGCCTTGGCGCTCACCAAACAGCGTACGCAAGCCGCAGACCTGTGCGAGCGCATTTCCACCACGACGAAGGCCGTGCAGGAGCTCGGAAACGACGTCGAGCTTCTTCGCGCACGCACAACGGAGCGCGTCGATGCCGTCCTGAAAGAATGCCCCGCGCCGGAGAAAGGGACGGAGGCTAAAAGCGCTCGAGACCCCTACTCAAAGAGACCACAACTCAAGACAGATACCGAGAAATTGACATCCCTTAAGGATGAGCTTGCGGAATGCCTCCAGACCGTTGACGGGGCCGTGCTGGCCTCTCAGGATGTCATGGAACTTGCCCATCGTGATCAACGGGAAGTCGTGCACACGCGCGACCATATGCGGGCAGGGAAAACGCTCTCAGAGCTCGAAACCATGCTGCCTCGCGCCGAAGAACTCCTCAAGAAGGCGACCGAAGCGCACCGTGTTGCCAGTCTCGTTGCGACCGACATTCTCACGCTTGCCGATGCCATTGTTGAAAATGAACGCCTGAGGAAAGAGGACGAGGAGAAAGCGAGAGCAGCAGAAAAGCTGGCGCGACAGACACAAGAGGACAAAGCAAGAGCGGATCGACAAAAGGTCGAATTTCTGAAAATGACAGCCAGGTTTGATATGGAAGCAGCACTCGACAGACTCAAAGCAGAAGCGGATCAATACCTGACAGAGAGTGGCCGCCAGCGTCACGGCCTATTGCTGGAGCAATGCTCTGAACTGATCGCCATGAAGTCGGAAGTTGTCAGACAGTTGGCGGCAAAGCCATTCTCGTGGGGGTGGACGCAGGATGGTGCTCGTCGCGATATTGACAGCGCAACTGCAGAATATCTCAAAGTGGGGCCGCGCAGCATTCCTTGGCAGGATGTGACGCAGAAACAGATGACCTCAATCCTGTCAGAGTACATCTGTGGTCCCGGCGTTAGACCCTCAACACATTCAGACTTCTGTATCGGGGCAGCCCTCTATTTCTCCGCCAATGGCCGGGACGACATTGCATCTGCAGTGCTTGAGAAGGGAACGAGTATGCGCGCCTCAACGAGCAAGCGGGCAAAGCGTCTGGCTCCCACGATCACCTTTTAGCAGCAGGAACTCAGAGGTCACCGGCGGCTGCGGCTCTCCGGATCCAGTTGCAGCCGTAGGTTTCGAATGCGGCTTGCGCCGAAGCGAGCCTGAAGATTCTGGAGCATTTGCTTTAAACCGTAGCGCTTCAACTCATTAAGCCAAACGGAACTGTCCACGAAGACAGACAGCTGACAACCATCCAAACGTCCCGGGCGTGTGTGCTTCCCAACCGCGGCACCAACGATCGCGACCCACTCATCGCTTAGCGTTTCGACCCAATGCTCAGAATCGAGCCCCAGGCCCTTCATCAAGCGCGGCAGGGCCTTTCCGATGGCATCCCCCTCTGACTGAGTTGGAGGCTGCGGGCCCCGCTCAAGCCGACAGCGCTGACAGTGGACCTCCCACTGACCACGCTTCATCCGTTGTTTTGGACTCTCTGCCATGACACCAATCTAATCGTGAATGCTGAACTTCCCAAGCACGAATGGCATATTCTACGAGTTGAGTCAGGTCCGAATAGCACTTAGTCAAGCGGAACGCGGCCCCCACCGGGCTTGCCCTGTCCTTTATACACAAAATTCAGGACAGGGGCTGATCTTGGCCCCCAGCGAGAAGGCGTGCCCAGGAAAGCCACAGGAATCGATGGAGTTCTCGGCAAAGAACTGCTCGTGCGCGTCGGGCAGATGACAGCTCGGAAGGACTATCCCGCGCGATGATTCACTATATGAGAGGATGGTCTCCAGGCCCAAGCGGGCCGGGTGTCTATCTCGCTTTTCCTCCATCGTCAACTGCCTCGAGAACTCCTCCGAAACTAACTCCATCGTCAACTTTGCCGAGAACTCCTTCGATCGGCAGCGAGAGTTCGGCTCGAATCACAGACGGGGTATCGTCCGGAAACACCGAGAAGGTCGTATCGCCAAACTGCCCGAGAACACGGATTGCCGCCTTCACCTGAGGCGTATCGTAACGCTTGGGGGGTGCGTCACCGCCAGCAAGGAGCGAGAACAACGTGTATCCGGGAAGCGCCTTGTCGAGCAAGTCGCTGCACGTGGGGAGATCCGCCCATCCCGCAGCAACGCCACCTTGCGGCCCCAACCGGGAGACCCATGCCGGCTGAGTGATACCCTCGTCATCCCTTGCCACGATCTTCCGAAGCACGGCAAGATTCGACCCCCCGATCAGCCAGCCGTTGTCGATCGCAATGGCCAATCGCTCACTCCCCTTCAACCGCTTGAGCATACCGTCGCGAACAGACTCAATCACACGAATTCGCGAATCACGTGAGTCAGGTGTTGCAACCAGTCCCCAACTGCCGCCGGCATTCAGAGCATCAAGGAGACTCAGAATAGCGGCATCCCCAGCAATGCCCTCGGCAAGTGGTAGGGCAATGCCAAAGGAAGGCACACGCATTCCCATGATGCGGCCATAGTAGTCTCCGCCCGAAGCAAACACACAGACGGGGCCATCAGCACGAAACAGTCCCTGGACCCCCGTCCAATGACGCAGGAGTTCCTGATGCTCAGACCAGGCCGACGCCAACAGTGGCTCAATGCGGGAGACCGGAGTCGCCAGAAGCAGGCTTGGGCTGTCCCCCAGCGGGGGCGTCCCTGCAGCGAGAAGCCCATTGCCATCGACGGATGGCAGCCAGCATGCAATCTCAGGCACCTTTCGGAGACTCGCCGCGTCTACCTCCATCAGAAGGCTATCTTCAGACACGGTTCGAAGGACACCAGTCAGGGGATTCTCTGCACTGAAGGGTGTCTCGGCAACGCGAAATGCGTCAGGAACCGCGTCCACAGCCTTACGCGTATCCCACCCCCGCGCCAAACGCGAAACCGGAAACTGCTGGTGCAGGCGTGGCAACGCATAGAGGACGCCCAACGGCTGGGAAGAGATACACCCCACGAGGACCCCTTCGTACGTCGCAATCGAGAGGGTATAGCCCGGCTTGATGTCATTACAGGGCCGCATCCAAACGCGTCTGTTCTGGGGAAGTGAATGGCTGCTGAAGCCAGACAGGTAGCGATCTGCAAGCCCCCATCGCAGAAGCTGCGAGTAGCCCCCTATCCACGCCCCGAAAAGGACGGCGGGATCGTCCTGCCCTTCAAGGGAGGGAACCCACGCCGTGACAACATATCGGTCCCCAAGCATCTTAACGAGTCGTCGCGTGCTTTCACGCTCAAGGGCAGCAGTGACGGCGGCCGGATCAGCGCCGAGCGCAACCGCAACATTCGTCACGGCCGCAGAATCCATCAGTGTAAGACAGCGCTCAGCAGGTGCAATGTGGCACGTTGCCGCCGTGGCCTCCTCGGGGATAATTCGACACAGCAGCACCGGGTGAAACGGAAAGTGGAAGATCCACCAACATGGGAGCACGACGAAGGCCAGCAACAGAATCCAGAAACATACCTGCTTAGGCCGACTCATTCACGGATCCAATCAGCTCACGAACATCTGCAATATCGTGATCAATCAGATACTGCTCTATGCCCTGAATCACATCGACCGAAGCCGTCGGCTCCGTAAAGTTTGCCGTTCCCACAGCCACTGCCGTGGCGCCCGCTATCAGGAACTCGATGGCATCCCTCGCGCAGGTAATGCCGCCCATGCCAACCACGGGGATAGAAACGGCCCGGGCCGCTTCCCAAACCTGCTTGATCGCCACCGGTTTGATTCCGGGGCCGGAGAGCCCACCCACAACATTCGACAGCACGGGCCGACGCGTCTCAACGTCAATCACCATGGCCGGCAGTGTGTTGATCAGCGAAATCGCGTCCGCGCCCTCATCCTCGGCAACCTTCGCGAAGAGGGCAACATTCGGCACGTTCGGTGAGAGCTTGGGAATCAGGGGAAGCCGCGTCTTGCTGCGTGCCAGGGCAATGACCTCAGCCGCCATGGCGGGATCCGTCCCAAAAGCAATACCGCCCTCCTTGACGTTTGGGCAGGAGATGTTCAGCTCGAGCCCGGCAACCCCCTCGACACCGTCGAAGGCAGCGGCAACCTCGCCGTACTCCTCAAGGCTCCGCCCCCAAATGTTGATCAGGACAGGAACGTCAAACTCCCGAAGAAATGGCAAATACGCCTCAACGAACCCCTCAACACCTGGCCCTTGCAGACCAATTGCATTGACGAGTCCTCCATGCACTTCAACCATGCGGGGGGGGGCATTGCCCTCCCATGGCTCCATGCGAATGCCCTTCACGACGATCGCACCCAACGCGTTCAGATCAACAAATTCTGCGTACTCTGGCCCATACCCGAAGGTGCCGGATGCCACCATCACGGGGTTCTTCATGCCAATGCTGGCAATCTCGACGGCCATGTTCGGTGCACTCATGCGCTATCCTCCGAAGGCCACACGATCTCGTGAGCCTCGAAAATAGGACCATCCTTGCAGACGCGTTTCCAAACCACGGAACCACCGTCCACCCGGATCTTCTGAACGCAGGCCAGGCAGGCACCAACGCCACAACCCATATGCTTGTCAAGCGACAGCCACCCCTGCCCGTTTCCGGAAATCACGCGATCCCCAACCGCCTTCAGTAACCCATCGGGCCCACAGGCAAAGAACTCAGGGCGGACCTCAGGCCCACGGCTCGAGAGCCAGCGATCAAGAGCACCAGTCACCAAGCCCTTGGAGCCGATCGAGCCATCCTCGGTTGTGACCTGCACTTCCCAGCCCAATTCGAGGAACGCATCGACGCAAAGAATGTCGATCTCACTGCGCCCCCCAACAAAGAGAATGCCCTTTGCCGGCATACGGGAAGCCAGGAGATAGAGTGGGGCAACGCCATAGCCCCCAGCCACCAACACCGGAAACGCGGAGGCATCAGCCTGCGGAAATCCGTTTCCCAGCGGACCCACGATGCTGACCGATTCTCCCGCCGCAATCTCGCCCATCGCCCGCGTCCCTCGGCCGACTTGCTTGTAAAGCACCGAAAGCGTCTGTGCATCCGCCTTGAACACGCTGAAGGGGCGCCGCAAGACAGCGCCCTCCAAACGTGGAACACGAAGGTGTATGAACTGCCCGGGAACAACCTCAGAGGCCACCGCAGGGACGTCAAACACAAGGAGGTTGTAACCACCGCCAAAATCGCGGTGTTCAAGGACTGTAGCAGCTTCAGATTTCATGGAGCGCTCAGTGTGCTGGTTTGGGGCAAAGCGGTCAATCCAGAAAAGAAAGGGGGCGGCTTGAAAGCCGCCCCCGACGATACACATCTGGTATCACGCCTTATGAGCAACCCATCGAGTTGCCGCAGTTGTAGCAGCGGTAGCAGGTGCCGTTGCGCACCGTGATCGCACCACACACGTCACATGCCGGGGCATCCTCCATAAAGTGCCCAAACTGGTCATCAACTCGCTGCACCTCCTCGGATGCTGCGGTCGTTTCCGCAACAACCACGGTCTCGGTGGCTGCCGATTCCGTCGTGGTGACAGCGACTTCGGGCGTGGGCTCTTCAACGGGCGCTCCTGCGGCGGCCACGTCCTCCTCTGTCATGCCGTCGAGGCATCCATTCGGAAACGTGACGTGCAACCACCGGAAGATGTAGTCGACCAGAGACTTGGCCATCGGAATATCGGGATTCTTGGTGAACCCGCTCGGCTCGAACCGGCTATGGGCAAACTTCTGACAGAGCTCACGTACCGGAACCCCATACTGGAGGCACAACGAAATCGCGGTACCAAATGCATCCATGGTGCCGCCCACCGTGCTTCCTTCCTTGGCCATCGTAATGAAGAGCTCGCCCGGGGAACCATCATCATACATACCCACGGTCAAGTATCCCTCGTGGCCTGCCACTTCAAACTTGTGTGTCAGCGACTGGCGGGTTGAGGGCATCCGACGGCGATAGGGCGCTCGGCGGGCCGCATTCAGGATTTCCTCGTGATCCTCCCCAGTACCGTCCTCGGGCGACGACGCGACCGCTTCTTCGCTCGGGGTCTCCTTGCCCGTATTGAGCGGCTGAATCCGCTTTGACCCGTCACGGTAAATCGCGACAGCCTTGAGTCCCAGTTTGGCACCCTCCATGTAGGTCTGGATGATGTCATTCACGGTGGCATCTGAGGGCAAGTTGACGGTCTTGCTGATGGCCCCCGAGAGGAACGACTGAACCGCCGCCATCATACGAAGATGTGCCTGATATGGAATCGTGCGCTTTCCGTTTACGGCCTTGAATGCGCAGTCGAATACCGGCAGATCCTCCGACTTGATGTGCGGGGCGCCCTCAATGGTGTCGTTCTCATCAACGTAACGCAAGATGACATCAATCTGGTCCTCGGAGTAGCCGAGGCGGGCCAGGGCCGGGCGCAGCGTGCGGTTGACGATTTTCATCATGCCGCCGCCGGCGAGCTGCTTGTACTTGATCAGCGCAATGTCAGGCTCAACGCCTGTCGTGTCGCAATCCATCATAAACCCGATCGTTCCCGTCGGGGCCAACACGGTTACCTGCGCGTTACGGAAGCCCTTTGACGCGGCCGAGACGACCTGATCCCATACCTCACGGCCCGCCTTCTTGAGCCCGGATGGTGCCGCGATGCTGTCGATCTCGTCAACGGCACTGCGATGCATTTTCATCACCTCAGCCATGCAATCCTTGTTCTCTGCCCACCCATCAAAAGTTCCAACCACTTTGCTGAGCTCATGGCTCGTGGCGTAAGCCTGCCCCGTCATCAGCGCAGTCACAGACCCGGCAAAAGCGCGCCCCTCCTCGCTGTCATAGGGCAAACCCAGACGCATGATCAAAGCCCCCAGATTCGCATATCCCAACCCCAGCGGGCGGAAAATGTGCGAATTCGTGGCGATGCGCTCGGACGGATAGCTCGAGCCATCGACCAGAATTTCCTGGGCAATAATGAAAAGGCGAACCACATGCTTGAAGCGGTCGATGTTGAATGTGCCTTCATCGTCAACGAACTTCATGAGGTTGACGGAGGCCAGATTGCAGGCGCTGTCGTCTAGGAACATGTACTCCGAACAGGGGTTACTGGCATTGATCGGTCCACTGTTCTTGCACGTGTGCCAGCGGTTGATCGTGGTGTCGTACTGCAGCCCCGGATCCCCGCAGAGATGCGCGGCCTCGGCAATCTCGCGCATGACGTCGCGCGCCTTGTACGTATCAACCGGCTCGCCGGACGTGACGCTCCGCGTCTGCCAGTCACCATCGTTCTCGACTCCCTCAACAAACTCGTCGGTGACACGAATCGAAAGGTTGGCATTTTGGAACATGACCGACTCATAGGCCTCGCCACCCAAAGAACCGTCATACCCCTTCTCGATCAGGGACCATGCTTTCTTCTCTTCCTTCACCTTACAGGTGATGAAATCCATGACGTCCGGATGGTGGACCTTCAGGCTTTGCAT
>JABGOW010000298.1 GCA_018645275.1 Verrucomicrobiota bacterium | reverse complement strand
GGATGCTGCCCGTGAGGTGCTTTCCGAGGTAAGAGGCAAGGGCGATGCTGCCGTGGTTTCCTTTGCCAAGCAGTTTGATGGGGCCACGTTGCGCCCGCGAGATCTACGGGTGCGTCCCGACGAGATTGCAGCCGCGCGCAAAGCAGTGGATCCCGCATTTCGCAAGGCGGCCCGCGAGGCGCATCGCCGTATTGCTGCGTTTTCGAAAGCGGGCATGAAACAGGACTGGCAGATGCCATCTCCGAAGGGCGGGGTTCTGGGGGAGACGTTTGTGCCGTTCGACCGGGTCGGCGTCTATGTGCCTGCGGGAGAGGCTCCGCTGGCTTCGACTGCACTCATGACCGCAACGCTTGCCAAAGTGGCTGGCGTGCCCGAGATCGTGGCGTGTACGCCATGTGGTGCGGATGGAAAGATCAACCCCTACGTACTCTTTGCGATCGACTTGGCTGGTGCAACTGAGATCTATCGCGTTGGTGGCATCCATTCTGTGGGTATGATGGCCTACGGCACGCGAACGGTGAAGAAGGTCCAGAAGATTGTTGGCCCCGGAGGGGCCTATGTCACCGCCGCGAAGCGTCAAGTCTACGGAGACGTGGCTTTGGATCTGGTTGCTGGTCCCAGCGAGATTGCAGTGCTTGCTGACGAACATGCGAATCCCGCACACGTTGCGATGGATCTACTCTCGCAGGCCGAGCATGGAACGGGCTGGGAGAAGGCCTTGTTGGTGACCTGCTCGCAGACGGTGCTTGATGCTGTGAAGGAGGCCCTGGTGGCTCACACAGAAACGCTGGGGCGTGCGGAGGCCATTCGCCGCGTTGCATCGCGTGGAGGTATCATGCTGGTGAAGGTTGCTGATCTGGATCAGGGTGTGGAGCTCTGCAATCGTTTTGCAGCTGAGCATCTTGAGTTGATGGTCCGCAGTCCCCGGAAGTGGATGAAGAAGGTGACCTGTGCGGGGGCGATTTTCCTGGGGCCATGGACACCGGAGAGCGCGGGTGATTTTGTGGCGGGTCCGAGCCATGTCCTCCCGACGGGTGGCGCAGCGGCCATGTTCGCAGGGCTCACGGTTGACGACTTCCGCAGGCGCAGTAGCTTCATTGGGCTAACCCGCGCGGATCTCTCGGAGGTGCTGCCGGTGATAGAAGCGTTTGGGCGAGTGGAGGGGTTGGATGCACACGCGCGCTCGGCCCGCATCCGATTTGAGTGAGTCTGGAGTGAGATTGTGAGAACTGAGTTGATAAAGGGGTCGGTGCGAGGGCTGAAGGCCTATGTCCCTGGCGAGCAGCCGGAGGGGCAGAAGGTGGTCAAGCTCAACACCAATGAGAATCCGTATCCGCCATCGCCGCAGGTCGTGCAAGCGCTGCAGCAGTTCGATGCTGATACGCTGCGCAAGTATCCGAATCCATCCTCGGATGCGGTGCGTGCGCGGCTGGCTGAGCTGCACGGGTGCGGCGTTGAGAACGTATTTGTTGGTAATGGTTCGGATGAAGTGCTGGCGCTCTGTACGCGAGCTTTCGTAGAGGACTCCGGAAGCATCGGGTTCTTCGACCCTTCCTACTCGCTCTACCCGGTGCTTGCGGCCATCCGCGATGTAGGCACCTGCCCCGTGGAGCTGGATGGGACGTTCCAATGGCAGATGCCTGCTCCTGATCTATGCTCGCTCTTCTTCCTGACGAACCCCAATGCCCCGACAAGTATGCGCTTCCCGAAAGCAGATGTTGAGGCCTTCTGCGAGACGTTCAAGGGGGTGGTCCTGGTTGATGAGGCCTATGTGGATTTTGCTTCCGAGCATTGCATGGATCTGGCGTTGAAGTATCAGAACGTCTTGACGTTGCGCACGCTGTCGAAGTCGTATTCGCTTGCGGCTTTGCGCGTTGGCTACGTTGTGGGGGCTGCTCCTCTCATTGAGGCGCTGATGAAGGTCAAGGATTCGTACAACCTCGACGGTGTCGCGCAGGCACTCGCCTTGGCTGCACTGAACGATGTTGCCCATATGCGGGCGAATGCGGAGAGGATTATCGCATCACGGCAGGGGCTCTCAGCGGCATTGACCGAATTCGGGTTTGACGTTAGCCCCTCCGAAACGAATTTTCTGTGGGTGCGGCCGCCCGCTGCAATAACGGCGCAGGATCTGTTTGACAAGTTGCGTGAGTGCGGCATTCTGGTTCGCTACTTTCCGGGACCCAAGACGGGCCAGCATGTGCGCATTACGATTGGTGACGAAAATGAGGTGGCTGCGCTACTAAGTGCCGTGGGCAGCATTTTGAAGGGTGATGTAATATGAAAAAGCGAACGGCGCGGATCAAGCGCGATACGCGAGAGACCCAAATCAGCATAGCAGTGGATCTTGATGGCAGCGGCAAGTACACCGTTGACACGGGACTGCCTTTTTTGAATCACATGCTGGAGCTGTTCTCCCGGCATTCGCTGATTGACCTGAAGCTGAAGGCAACGGGCGATCTGGATGTGGATTATCATCACACTGTCGAAGATATCGGGTTGGCACTTGGCACCGCGATCGACAAGGCCCTCGGAGACCGAAAGGGAATGCGTCGCTACGGTTGGAGCTACATCCCGATGGACGAGTCCTTGAGTCGGGTCGTCGTCGATCTGGGCGGGCGGCCTTATCTCGTCAAACAGATGGCCTGCAAGAAGCAGAAGCTGCTGGATTTTCAGCTGAGTTTGTTTGATGACTTCTTTCAAGCGTTTGTTGTGCAGGCACGCATGAATCTGCACATTGACCAGATGCTGGGCCAGGAAGCACATCACGCGTACGAGTCTGTGTTCAAGGGGTTGGCGCGCGCGATGCGCATGGCGACGGAGGCCGACCCGCGCGATTCAGGTGTCCCCTCCAGTAAAGGTCGGATTGGCAACTAGATGATTATTCTACCTGCAATTGATTTGAAGGACGGGCGTTGTGTGCGTCTGCGCCAGGGCCGTGCGGATGACGCAACGGTATACTCGGATGATCCCGTTGAGATGGCAAAGCGTTGGGTCGACGAGGGCGGCGAGTATTTGCATGTTGTCGAC
This sequence comes from Verrucomicrobiota bacterium, assembly GCA_018645275.1. Lineage (GTDB taxonomy): Bacteria > Verrucomicrobiota > Kiritimatiellia > UBA8416 > UBA8416 > JABGOW01. The sequence goes on along the minus strand of JABGOW010000298.1, from coordinate 13,491 downwards.
CTTGACGGAGCGTTCACGGGGGCGCCTGCCCATCTGGAGGTGATCGCACGGATTGCATCTGCAATCTCCATTCCGATGGAAGTCGGTGGAGGCTTGCGAACAGATGACGATGTCCGCAGGCTGTTGGATGCGGGTGTGGATCGAGCCATCATTGGAACCCGCGCCTTTGCGGACCCCGACTCACTGGCTCAGACGGTTCAACAGTTTGGCGAGCACGTTGCTGTCGGTATCGACGCGCGTGACGGTCGAGTGCAGGTTAAGGGCTGGGTTGAGACGACGGATATGCTTGCGGTTGATCTGGCCCGAAAGGCGGATGCCGTTGGCGTGCGTACGCTGATCGTAACCGATACGGCAACAGACGGCATGATGGTGGGAACCAATGTCGCTGCGATGGATGAGATCTGCAAGGCCGTTACATGTAACGTGATTGCATCGGGTGGGGTTACGACTCCAGACGATGTGAGAGACCTAACCGCACTGCAGCATGCCAACCTCTATGGGGCCATCGTGGGCAAGGCTCTCTACGAAGAGGCGACCTCGCTTCGCGAGATGAAGGCGGCTTGTGTTGCATAGAATCTGAAGGCAGAAGCCCTGTGTCTACCCATTGTAGATGCCTGTTTCGCACCCCCGATTTCATAGGAGTAGTTGATGGCGGAGACGAGTATGTTTGAAAACGTGAATGAGACCAAGTTGGCAAATGGCGTGCGGGTGGTGACGTCATCCGTGCCGCATGTTCAGAGCGTCTCGCTCGGAATTTGGGTTGGTGTTGGATCGCGTCATGAGTCCAAGCCGATGGGCGGTGCGAGTCATTTTCTTGAGCACCTCATGTTCAAGGGAAGTGAGAAACGCTCCGCATTGGATATTACGCGCGCCATCGAGGGCAAAGGCGGATACCTGAATGCGTTCACCCAGGAGGAAAGCACCTGCTACTACGCTCGGGTGGGCTATGATCACCTTCGAAGTACCCTCGAGGTGCTTGCAGACATGGTGCTGCATCCCAGGCTTGATCCGACTGACATCGACAAGGAACGACATGTCATTCTTGAAGAGATGATGATGTATCGAGACCAACCCCACCACCTCGTTCACGAGATGTTGGAGGCAGCTGTTTGGCCTCAGCATCCCCTTGGTCGTGCCATCATCGGCACCGAGAGTAGCGTGGGTACGATGTCTCCGGAGGATCTCCGTCGTTTCAAGGAGACGAAGTACGTTCCGGCCAATACGGTCGTCGCATTTGCCGGGCGCGTGGAGCATGCGGCGTGCGTGGAGCACGTTACGGAACTGATGGCGTCGCTTGAGCGTGGGCCAATGCCCCGCTCCGTACGGTTTACGAACGATACAACGCGTACCAAAGCAGTGCTGGATGCCAAGGAGATTGAGCAGACGCATGTGGCAATGGGGTTCCGCGTCTTTGGTCGTCTTGACAAGCGTCGGCATGCGCTCAAGCTTCTCAATACCATTTTGGGCGAGAATATGAGTTCGCGGCTGTTTCAGGTGGTTCGCGAGCGGCACGGGCTTGCCTACTCCATTCATTCGGGATGCCATCTCTATGCCGATAGCGGGCTGCTGACCATTTCAGCCGGGCTTGACCACGCTCGTGCGGAGAAGGCGGTTGCGTTGATCCTGAAGGAGGTGGATCGTTTTCGGCAGCGGCCGGTTTCCGGGAGTGAGCTCAGGCGTGCCAAGGACTACGTGATTGGTCAGCTCCAGCTCGGATTGGAGAGCACATCGAACCAGATGATGTGGATCGGTGAGAACTTGTTGGCGCACGGCCGTGTTATGGATCCCGAGGAAGCCATAAGTGCCATGCAAGCGGTCGGGGTAGAGGACGTCCGGAAAGTTGCGAACACCTTCCTGCGGAAGAGCCGCCTGAGCATTGCTATGGTGGCCCCCAACGGGAGCGCCCCCAAGACCAAACTACTGACCGATTTCGTCGACGGTTTCTAGCTCCGCTGCTAATCGCATAGGAAAGAGAGCAGCTAGCAGTCATCCCGAGCTTGCCGAAGGATCTCTGCCTCATGCGGAACACCCGAGTTACTCGCCACCACTCGAGATGACAGCAACCCTTAGGAAAGTGGGTCCTTCCGGAATCTCCGGGGTGTTTCTCATTGGCCTATATGCACATACACTCTCACACAGTCCGATTAAGTCGGGCGTTTAAGCGTAACCAAGTAAGTGTGAGACGAAGTGTGGGCCTAAGTGTGCGACAAAGTGTGCGCTTCCTCCTTCGCTCTGCGAGCTACGGCGTGACAAGTCGCGCATTCCCTACACTTAACCGTGTTCTTAGTCGCACTCTTAAGCCCACTCTTACTTGGTTACGCTTAAACGACAAACTTGAACGATCCCATTCCGCAGCGGATCATGGTGCGATTCATCTATAGAAAACACCCCGCTAATCCCGGAAGCACCGGGAAGTGTCATCCTGAGCTTGCGAAGGATCTCATTCAACAAGCAAAGCGAAGGAGCGCGCATAGAGTCTTTTGCATCCCTGTCTTGCACAAAAGTATTGTACGGGCTAGCCTGTCCGCATGTTGCGTCGTCCGCTTATCGGAATTGCGATCTGTGTTGTCATCGGCACGTGGCTGGGTGTTGCTGTGGGGCACTCGGCGCACGCGTTGGCAGGCGTGTGCGTTGCCAGTGTCGTCTGCACGCTCTCTCATTGCCTTCGATACGAAAGGGTCGCACAGCTATCGCTCTTCGTGCTCATTGCCTTCGCCGTACACTTCGGAGCGGCACTTGGACGGGATCACTCGCTTGCTTCCGTACTCGCGAAACACGCGGTGGCTGACGACGGGCAGATCGAGGTGGTTGGCGAGGTGCAGTCGGATTTGGTTGATGTGCCGAATGGAGGTCGAGGGGGTAGGGGACGCTTCCTGCTGCGTGCGGACACGATTTGCATCGACGGGACCTTGCATCCGATTCGTGACATGGTGCAGGTTGTCATGTACGGCGTACCGCGCTATCCCCCTGTGTATGGCGAGAGCTGGAAGCTGACGGGGAGACTTTCTTCGAGACGCGGGAAGAACCGCGTTGCACGGAATCGGTATACGCTTTACGTCGGTTTGCGTGATACGCGGCTCGTAGACCGAACGCGTTCGGCATTCATGGCATGGTGCTTCAGGTCGCGGCGGCGTGCCGCTGCCATGCTGTCCATGGGCATTGAAGCGCATCCGGAAATCAGCGGAGTCGTGAATGCACTGTTGCTCGGGTATCGGGCACGACTACCCGCCGATGTGCGGCGTTGCTTTATGCGTACGGGTACGATGCACGTGTTTGCGATTTCGGGACTCCATGTTGGAATTCTATGCACGATCATCGTGTTCATGTTGGGGGTGCTGCGGGTGCCACGAACGGCCTGGGTGTTTGCGCTTGCGCCGCTGCTGTTTGTCTACACCAATGTCACTGGGGCCCGAGCCAGTGCGATCCGGGCGAGTGCTATGATGGTGGCCTATCTGCTGGCGCCGCTTGTCAGGCGGGGGGCGGATGGTGTTTCTGCGCTTGCCTTGGCCGCTATCGCGATCCTGCTGTGGCAGCCAGAGCAGCTGTTCGATATCGGGTTCCTGTACTCCTTCTCCGTCGTTGCCGGGATTATGGCAATCGTGCCCATCTTTGATGAGCGGATTACGTCCTGGTGGCGTCCGGATCCTTTCCTGCCGGCAGATGATGCGGAAGGGCAACGCTGGTGGGATCCGGTGCTTCGCGGCGCGGTTCGCACGTTTTCTGTCTCGCTGGCGGCCTGGCTGACATCAGCGCCCTTGTCGCTCTACTTTTTTGGGCGATTCTCGCCTGTAGCGCTGATCGGAAATTGCCTTGCCATCCCGCTGGCATTTCTGATTCTGGTCACGGGTTGCCTGTCCATTGTGGCGGGATCCGCAGCAGGCTTTCTGGCAGAAGTCTTCAACCATGCAAACTGGTGTTTTGTCAAAGTTCTCGTGTCAGGGATGCAACAGCTCGAGAGCATCCGGTATGGGTGGATCGAGACAGGGCGTATCCCCATATGGGGCGTCGCACTCTGGTACGGAGGTCTTGTACTAGCCGCCGTTCTGCTCCGTCGCCGCCAGAGGGGTGCAGCCGATCCCGCAGAGGTTACAAGGCAGTGGTGATTTGCTGCTCTTCAGGTTCTCTCGGACCAGTATCCCGGTTGTCGTTTGCAGTGAGCAAACGCGAGAATCCAGACTCGGTCGGCTTGAGCGGTGTACACGACAAGAAACGGAAAACGGTGGGTGAGATACCTCCGAGTGCCGTCTTTGCGCAATGGCCACCGCTCAGGGGATTCGCAGATGGCGTGCAGGGAGCGTTCTACGTCATGAATACTCGGCCTTGATGTCAGCGAACACCTCGAAGGCTGGGCGACCACTCGCCGTTCCCTCTCGTACCATCGTGAGGCAGCGCTGAATCTCGGACTCTTGTGCTGGACTGAGCTCGTAGTCCGCCGGGTTGTCGAGACTCAGAATCAGATCGTGCGCAAGATTGGCGCGTTCGCTTGCTGACAAGGCCATGACTTCACTACGGACTTCTTGTACTATGCTCATGGAGAAATGCTAGTCCCCGCATCGGCACATTTCAATCTTCCGAGCAGAACCTCGATTATCGCGGTGAGATGCTTCGGCAAGCTCAGCATGACACTTCCTTTGGAAACGCGACGATTCGAAGTCTGTCATCCCGAGCTTGCCGAGGGATCTCTGTCTCATGCGGAACGCCGGAGATGTCTCACCTCCACTCGACATGACAGCAACCCTTGGGAAAGTGTCATCCTGAGCTTGCGAAGGATCTCATGCGACAAGCAAAGCGAAGGACCGCGCATAGAGTCTTTTGCGAGCCAATTGCGCAGTTCGTAAGACCGTGAGTCGCAAAGTATTGCGAAGCGGGGTTATGCGTTCTTACCCCGGCGAGGTGGAATGATGGAAGGCTGGAATGGTGGATTTCAGTGGCTTGCTATCCAAGCCTCTCTTCCTTTCAGTATCCCTAGAGGGCACGGATGTCGCGCCCAGTCCCCGTCGAAACCGATGCGGAACATCCCTTCGCAACACAAGTCGCCCGACCAGCCAGCGGGGTTCGTGGTGATCCAGCACAAATTGTGTGTCCCCATTCTCTCTTAGGGCGTCCGGAGAATCGAGGTCCATTGGCTATATAGTACGGGGTGATCTATCCAAGGAGCTTCTCTACGTCGGTGATGAGATTGTGAAGGTCACTTTCGATGATTCCCCAGACGATCCTCTCTTCGATGGAGTCATAGCCGTGCGCAAGGATGTTCCTGAATGAGATTATGCTGCGGCTGTCGCGGATGTCCTCAAGAAGCTCTTCATTGGCTGCCCGGATTCGGTTGAGAGCCTCTCCTATGATCTCGAATTTTCGCTCCACGGCGGCCTGCGTTTTGTGATCGGCCTGATATGTCTCGAAAACTATGCCTGCTGTGAAATCCCGGATTTCGTGAGCCTGATCGAGAATGTCTTGTAGCCACTCTCTGATGCGCTTATCCATAGACGCTGATTCCCTCAGACTTAAGACTCTCTTTTAAGGACTCTTTACGTATAGAGGTCGTCGTCAGCAGGTCAACTGTTGTGCGGAAGGCATCCTCTAAATCATGAAGTAGCCCAAAGAACTGTCTTGCGTACTCTGCCGGTGGCAGGTCTTTCAGCTGAACACAGAAGTCAATGTCACTATTTGCCGTTTCGGTTCCACGGGCAACAGACCCAAAAAGTTCAAGGCGTTTGACGTGATGTCGCTGGCAAATTGGTTTTGCAGTCTCTCGTATGTCATCAATAGTCATAGTCAAAGGTTAGACCAATGTCGTTCTTTGGTCAATTGAGGATTCTGCGTTGGGCTTTCTGCTTGTAGACGATTTTGAATACCCGGCGTCCCCGCCCCATCCCTCTATCCCTGCACTGAAGGTGTACCGGGGTGAATCAGCGCGGTTAGCGCAGCTGATCTAGCCTTGTCTGGGCCGAAGTGCTAACTGCTCTTACTCTGTCCTTGGCGGCGATGCTCGCAAGTGCTTCAGGACTCTCCAGTCTCTCTACGGCGGCAATACGAACCTTCCAGTGCCCCTCCTTAACGGCGATATTCTCAAGGAGACTCTGAGTCGTTAGCTGCTGAACAGCAGCAAGACGAACACCGCTGTCCCTCGCTTCGCAGGCGACCTTTGCAATGCAGGTCTGGTCCGTGAGCTTGGCGACCGCATCCTTACGCGCCTGGAGGTCTCGCTCGAAGAGTGCGATCTCTGTAAGCTCTTCCTGATTCATCTGGTTGCCGGCAATGGTCTGTGAGGGGGAGCCGTCGGGAGCAGGTTTGGCGGAAAGGTCTACAGGAGGGACGGTTCGCGCAAGTTCCTCTCGTGAAGGGTCAACAGCCTGAGGATCCGTTCCTTCAGGAATAGCATCCTCTGGTACGGTTCCTTGGGTTATGTAGTCAGACACCCCCCATACGACTCTCGACAGCATGATATGATCTGAAGCGCCCCAGCTGAAGACTCCAGCCGAACCTCTTGAGCTGTGGTAGAAGACCGGGCAGGCAATGGTCATACCCGAGGCGAGATCACGAAAATGAACTTTTGTTTCGACGAAGGAACTCCCGCCAAATGCTCCGCGCATTGAGGTCGCCCGGTTGCTAATGAACTTCATCTTCGTGATGACAGGTTCGATAACCAGGGAGGGAGTGGTCGTCTGAAGAAAAGCGCTTTCGTCCTTGGTGACGGTTACGTTTGAAAAGATCGTTCTAAGAGATTCGGCCAGCTCTTTATCAATCTTGGCCACCCCTTTGATGTTGTCGCGCCTGCGGCCATGAGGCGGAGTCAAGTGCACCGGCTTGAGATAGCAGTCGCGGTATGCTTGGAAGCGTGCGTGAGGTGGCGTGTGCTGTGAGGCATGTCGTCGAGGATTGGAGGCGCAGCCGCTGAGAAGTACAGCCAGAATACACAGAAGTGACGTAGCGAAAGTGGTTTTCATGTGTGGAGTCCTTTGCATGTTTAACATAATTGCAATCCTACGAGTGCAGGACACTACTAAGGTCTCAGATCTATGGCAAGCGGTTAGTTATGCTTTCGACAGCTACGTTGGACATCCTCTGCACCTAGACAAGAAGTATCTCGACTACGCGAATGAAATCCAACATCTCGCTTCTCGCATCACGGCGCAAGGAGCAGGGAAGGGTACCAGGTCTGTTAAGCACTCAGGGCGTTGGCCTGGGCTATGTTGAGTGCGGACCGTCCGTAGCCCGAAAAGGAGCGACAGGAGCGCAGAGCTCTCTTATCGCTCGATACGGGCTCCGTAAGCTACACTGCCCGGCAGTAGCGAGATTCCAATCATGGCGCCACCGGGACAAGCCCGGTGGGGGCCGTGTTCCGCTGAAGGACTCAGTATTTACAGTTCTCCCGGAAGAGCTCCTGCATGTATGCGTAGTCCTTGACCGTCACGCTGGGTGGGATGGAGTGGTCGGACATGTAGACGTAGGGGGCGTGCAGGGCCTTCATGCCGTTGAGTTTTCCGAGGCATTCCTCTTTGATCTTCTCGCGATCACCGCTCTCGAGGGCGCGAATGTCGATGTTTCCCATGAAGCAGAGCTTGTCTTTGTACTGCTCGGCGAGGCTCACGACGTTCATGCCGGTCTTGGCCTCCATGGCCTGGATGCAGTCAACCCCGGCCTCGATGATGCTGTCAATGTGGGGGCGGAAGTCGCCGCAGCTGTGCATGATGATCGGCAGGTTGTGCTCTTTGAAGAAGCCGAAGAGCTGTTTGTGATAAGGCAGGATCATTTCGCGATGACAGGCGGGGGAGGCAAAGGGCGCGGCCGTGTAGCCAAGATCCTCATAGATGTGCAGCCCATCGGGTAGCCCTACTTCGTTGAAGAGGAGTTCGAAGTGCTCGATGTTCTTCTGCGTGACGAGGGTGCAGAAATCATGAATCCACTCCGGTTCGAGCAAGAGGGATTCCAGCATGGTGACATCGCCCAGAATCTTACGGAGCTCTTCGAATACGAAAAGACCGGAATAGGTGATGAATCGGTCGCTGGCCATCGCTTTGGCGTAGACCGCGCGTGCGGCGTCCAAATCAACATGGTCGCGCACATCGATCGCTTCAAAAGCATCCCGAAACTCGTTCTTCCATATCTCGGGACTTGAGACAGAGAATGCAACATGCTCGGGTGTTCCCGCTTTATGCTTCCATGTCTTGAAGGATGCACCCCAACTGTTCTTGTTCACGATCCACTCATCAGATTCTTCGACCACACACTCCAGATCCGGGCGTGGGCCGGGGGCTGCGAACCATGAGATGCTCCTAAGGTCCAGGTTGAACCGCTCGCCGAAATCGGTTCCTGGCTCAATGCCCTGCTCCCCCCATGCGTTCTCAATGATGTGCGGCCAGAAGCTCTCGTTGAGGCCTACGCGTTCCGGGATCTCCTTTGCCAGCAATGCCTTGATGATTTCACGTGAGGTCATGGTGTCTGCTCCAGTTTGAATTTGCGGAACATCTTCAGGATGTCCAATACCGCGGTATGTAGGTGTTAGTATTTACGACAGGTGCGAGTAAGACAACAGGTATCCGATGCAGATTGCCGCCCAGCTCGGATATGCCGACATTTTTTGCTTCAGCCGCCAGTTCAAGAAGCGTACGGGGATGTCGCCAACTGCATTTCGGCGAAACGCACAGTAGGGTTGGTCACTGTTATAGTTCGGCCCGAAGGGTCGGTGTCATCGTATATCCCGCCCCTTCAGGGCGAAGCGTCTGCCAACGCTGGTGCTATGGGGCCGTGATGACTGCTGGTGCATGTGCACCGCGCAGGGGTGTGGGCTATTCCCACTCGATTGTGGACGGCGGCTTTGAGCTGATGTCGTAGACGACGCGGTTGACGCCTTTGACCTCGTTGATGATGCGGTTGGAGATGCTGTCCATCACCTCGTAGGGGAGTTTGTACCAGTCGGCGGTCATGCCATCGCGGCTCTGGACCGCGCGCACGGCAATCACATTCTCGTAGGTGCGGTCGTCGCCCATGACGCCAACGGACTGAATTGGCAGGAGTACGGCGAAGTACTGCCAGACATCGAGATGATTCTCCATCTTCATGATCTCTTCGCGCACGCGTAGGTCGGCCTGGCGAAGCACTTCAAGTTGCTCGCGCGTGATCTCGCCGATAATCCGAACAGCCAGGCCGGGCCCCGGGAACGGCTGGCGGTCGACAACGTAGCTGGGAAGTCCCAATTCGCGGCCGACCTCACGGACCTCATCCTTGAATAGCTCGCGCAGTGGCTCAATAAGGTCGAAGCCAAGGTCTTCAGGAAGTCCGCCGACGTTGTGGTGAGACTTGATCGTGGCGGAGGGGCCCCCAATCGGTGATACGGATTCGATGACGTCGGGGTAAAGCGTGCCTTGTGCAAGAAACGTGATCGGGCCGAGAGACTTTAGCTCGCGCGCTTTCTCGGCGAAGATGTCAATGAAGGTGTTACCAATGATCTTCCGCTTCCGTTCAGGATCGGAGATGCCTTCCAGCTTGTCGAGGAAGTCGTCAGCGGAGCGTGCGACGTGAAGGTCGATGCCGAAGGCGCGGCCAAACAGGTCTTCGACATCGGCGACCTCGCGGTGGCGGAGGAGTCCGTTATCGACAAATACACAGTGGAGCTGTGGTCCGATAGCCTTGTGGAGCAGGGCGGCTACGACGGATGAGTCTACACCACCGCTGAGGCCAAGAATGACATGATCGTCCCCGACTTGCTTGCGAACGCGCTGCACGGTGTCGTCAATGAATGCAGACATCTCCCAGTCCGCCTTGCAACCACAGATGTTGAAGGCGAAGTTCCAGAGCATCTCGGTGCCTTGTGGGGTGTGGACTACTTCCGGGTGGAACTGAACGCCGTAGATCTGTCTTTCGATATGCTGCATGGCCGCGTAGGGGCAGTTGTCAGATTCGGCAACTGCTTCAAACCCTTCCGGCATGGCTTCGACTTTGTCTCCATGGCTCATCCAGACTTGGAGGTCCAGATCCAATCCCTGGAAAAGCGGAGAACTTCCCGTGACGTGCATGATGGCCTTGCCGTACTCCCGCTTGTCGCTTCCAAAGACCTTGCCGCCAAGGGTGTGCGCGGCAAGCTGCATGCCGTAGCAGATGCCGAGGATGGGAATGCCGAGCTCGAAGATTGTGGGATTACACTTTGGGGAGTCGTCAGCGGGAACGCTACAGGGGCCGCCGGAGAGGATGATGCCCTTGGGGGCCCGTCGGCGGATTTCCTCAATGGGCGTATCAAAACGGATGATCTCGCAGTAGACTTTTTGCTCGCGAATTCGGCGGGCGATTAGCTGCGTGACCTGGGAACCAAAATCAAGAATGGCAATCCAATTGCTGTGTGTCATGGTGGGATCCTTTCTGGGAAACAGATAAGTTAGCAGGTGGTGTTTGTGAGGGACAAGGAGAAATGGGAAGGTTTTGGGTTTTCTTTGGCTCTTCACGCAAGTGTGTAGTTGATGGGAGATTCCGGGGCTGGTTGGAATATCTTGCCCAAGATTGCGCCACGCCGCACACGGCGGACGGGGCGATCAAGCAGTTGGACTAAGTGTATACGACAAAGTGTTGGGTCTAAGAATGCGACTAAGAGTGGAGCATATGATGACACATTCCTAAGGTTTGCTGTCATGTCGAGCGACGTCGAGAGATCTCGGATTCTCCCTGTGGTTGGGTGGATAGACAACATCAATGGGAATTGAAACTGCCGTTTGAACCCTGGGCGGTGTTTTGGTAGCGTTTCGAGCCATGAGAGAAAAAATTGCTAAAGCCAGGGCGTTGATATTTGACTGTGATGGCACGCTCGCCGATACGATGCCACTGCACTGGGATGCGTGGCACGAAACGTTTGCTGAAGTGGGGCTCTCGTGTACGACACCATTTCTTGAGCAGTTTTGCGGGATTCCTTCGAGGAAGATTGTTGAGGCCTACAACGAGGCTTTCGGAAGCGACCTGGATCCCGTGGCATTCAGTGATGCGAAGCAGCGCCGCGTGCAGGACAAGCTCCGACACTCCTCTCGCATCAGTGTGATCGCTGATGTTGTCGATGCCAACCAGGGAAGACTCCCTATGGCGGTCGCGTCTGGCGGAACCCGGCTGAATGTGGAGCTGATTCTCGATGCGATTGGTATGGGGGATTCGTTTGATACGGTCGTTACGGCGGATGATGCTGTAGATCCAAAACCCGAGCCGGGCATTTTCCTGGAGGCTGCTCGCAGGTTGGGGGTGTCGGCGGAGCACTGTCTCGTGTTTGAGGATGGCGATCCAGGGATTGTGGCGGCTGCGCGTGCAGGGATGGCGTGTGTTGATGTTCGGGAGGTTCTCCGGTCATGAAACCGGACTCTACAGCACGGGACAGAAAGACGCTTCTCGTGACCGGGGCTTCTGGATTCCTGGGATGGCATATCTGCTGCACCGCTCGTTCGTCGTGGAATGTTGTCGGTACGTGTTGCACGCAGGACGTGGCCATTGATGGCGTGGAGATGCGCGCTTTGGATTTGCGGAATGAGACGGAGATAGCAGCGTTCTTGGCCGCGGTTCGCCCGGATGCCGTCATTCATGCGGCGGCAGTCTCTGCACCCAACGATTGCGAGAAGAACCCGGCGCTGTCTGAAAAGGTGAACGTCGAGGCGACCACGTGTATTGCGCGTTGGAGTGGGGCGGCTGGAGTTCCGCTGGTGTTTACCTCAACGGATCTGGTTTTTGATGGGGAGCACGCGCCATATGGTGAGGATGATAACGCGGTTCCCGTGAGTGTGTACGGGCGGCACAAGCTTGCCGCTGAAGATGCTGTTCTGCGTTTCGCACAGAAGGGCGTTGCCTGCCGCTTGCCGCTCATGTTCGGCGATCGCGATGGCATGCCTGCCAGTTTCATCGGCCCTTGGATCCAGGCGCTGCAACAGGATGAGCCAGTTTCGCTGTTTGAGGATGAGATTCGGACGCCTGTGAGCGGTGCAGTTGCGGCGCGGGGGCTGCTGCTTGCGCTGGAGAAAGGGGTGCAAGGCGTGCTGCATCTCGGCGGTTGTGAACGCGTCAGCCGGTACGCTTTTGGCCTGCTCCTTGCGGAGGCGTTTGGTCTCTCGCCGGTATCCATCCGGAAGATCAGGCTTGCAGATATCACGATGGCCGCTCCCCGGGCGCGGGACGTCTCGCTCGATAGCAGCGCTGCCTTTTCCTTGGGGTACGATCCCGGCTCACTGGAGGTGCAACTTGCCGCGGTTCGAGAGTCAATGCAAGGGCGATGCAACCGCGAAGCCTCTGCGAGGTGAAGAAGGTGTTCGCAATGGCGGCGCAACCACTCTATGGTTGCTCGCTTTCCGATTTGTTTTGTTTCAACAACGTCATGAGGAGACCAGACATGAGAGCTGTTTCTTTCGAGCGCAACTACGTTAAGCATCCTGCCGGGTCGTGCCTTGCGGCCTTTGGTGATACGAAGGTCATCTGCACCGCAAGTGTATCGAAGGACTTGCCGCCGTTTCTTCGCAACTCAGGCAAGGGCTGGATAACGGCAGAGTACTCGATGCTGCCTGGCAGTACTGGAGGAGGGCGCAAGCGTCGTGATGGGCTTAAGAAGGATGGTCGGAGCACGGAGATCCAGCGGCTGATTGGGCGCTCACTACGCGCGGCAGTAGACATGGAGAAGCTCGGCGAGGTGTCCATCACAATTGACTGCGATGTGCTGCAGGCGGATGGCGGCACGCGGACGGCCGCAATCAGCGGTGGCTGGGTCGCGCTCTACGATGCGCTGCGTGTGGTGGCCGAGCAGCAGGAGAAGCCGGGGCCGGAGTATTATCTACTGGGGCAGCTTGCCGCCGTGAGCGTGGGCATTGTGAAGGGCGAGGTCGTCTGTGATCTGGATTACATCAATGATTCCAGTGCTGAAGTCGACATGAATGTCGTGATGCGCGACGACGCATTGGTTGAGGTGCAGGGCACGGGCGAGCAGGGCGTGTTCTCCCGTGAGCAGCTGACGTCGCTGCTCGATGCGGCGGAGCAGGGCATTCAAGAGATTGAGAAGGCTCAGCGGGGTGCCTTGGGTCTTGCCTAGACATGCCTCTTGCGAGGGTCTCCATGAAACTGCTATTGGTTGCGATTCATCTTGAGCCATCGGCCCGGGCCGTTCCGCTTGGAGCCGCCATGTTGGCTGCGGTTCTCAAGCGCAGCCTGGCGGATGTGCTGTTCACGGATGTCCTGAATCTCTACCTGCAGCAGTCGGTGGCGGAGTGCGTAGAAGCCATTCTCCGCAGAGAACCGGATGCCGTTGGTTTCTCCATGTACATGTGGAACCGGGATCTGACCCTTGAGATCGCCCGCTGCCTACGGGAGCGGGACCCCGACCTTGTCCTGTTTGCCGGAGGACCGGAGGTTACCATGGCCCTTGGGGAAGGGGGGCAGGGGGAGCTTCTGGACTTTGTCCTTCCCGGGGAGTGTGAAGAGACTATTGTGCCTGCTATGCGCTATCTCCTCGATGGAGGGAATCCCAAGGCACTTGCTGATTGCGTG
>JABGOW010000116.1 GCA_018645275.1 Verrucomicrobiota bacterium | reverse complement strand
ACCAAGTAAGGGTGGGGTTTAAGAGTGGGCTCAAGTGTGCGATTAAGTGTGGAGACAACGGGGAAGAACAAATGACGAAGAATACTGCATTGAGGCTCGCAGGACTTATCGCGCTTGGGGTTCTCACCGTTGCATCCTTCACGGGCTTTCTTGAGCCGGGGCTGGATGCGGTGTTTGGCAACCGGCTTCAGGCAAGAAACGACGCCTACCTGGAACAAGCTTTCAACAATGCCATCACCGGCTTCGGCGTTATGTCTGTCTGGAAGGCGGGACTCGACATCATCGAGGGGAGTGAGGTTGGTGCCAATGTGGGCGTGTCAGCGCGTCTACAAGTCGGCGATGTCGTGCAGCCTGCTTATGACTACGTGGACATCGCCTGGCGCACGATGTTTCTCGGGTCTGTCTCCCTTCTCGGGCTTCGCTATCTCCTTCAGGCTGCTGAGCTCGTGGATGCGTATGTCCTCACATTCACGTTGGCCATGCTGACGTTGGCCTACATCGGAACATGGCTACTACCAACAAAGACTCGCCTGAGGACCATGTTGCGCGATGTGGTCGGGGTGGGTATTGTGGCATCGCTTGCCCTATTCTATATGCTACCGCTTTCAGTCTGGGGAGCCGCCAAGCTCTCTGGCATCATCACAGCGCCCTCGGTCAAAGAGGCCAGTGCAGGATTCGACCAAGCCCGACTTCAGCTTTTTCCAGAAGCCTCGATCAGCACAGACAACTGGGTGATGAAGCTACGGGATATTCCCGAGCGCATCGAGCAGATTGGAACCTATCTAAAAACACGTTCAACCGAGATGATCACATGGACGGTCAAACTGGTGGCAGGCTACATCTTCGACTGCATCGTGTTCCCCGTTGCCATTTTCGTGATGCTCCTCTGGCTGACTCGGGGAGTCCTGAAATACGTATTGCACCGGAACATGCAGCGGAGCCTGCGGGACGACATCAGAGCCGCTCTGGGGGCACCCCTCCTACCCAGCCCTGCGCCCGAAATCGAGCCCTCACCAGAACCAGATCATACGTAGCTCATCCGGAAGGCGCAGCTTGCAAAGGCTCGGCTTCGAGCGCCTTCAAGGCATGCTCGATGAACCACCACCCTCGGCCCTGAAGCATGATCTCGTTGATCTCAAGAATAACCAGGTCTTTCTCAAGCATGACGCGGTTCCAGTCCAATGCCTCGTAGTCGATGGGGCCGAGCTCAGACTCGGGATGGATCTGGTAGTATCCACCCACGTCCTCTGAAGGGTAGCGGAAGTGCCGCTTGAAGTAGTAGAGCAAATCGACTTCCGCCACGGATCGGCAGAAGTTCAAGGAATCCACCAACGTGAACGAGAAACTGTCACCCACAACAAGAACATTTGGCCGAGATGTCATGGTTGCCGGCTCAATGGAGATTTCCGGATAAGGTACGAGCATCTCTTCGGGAGCTCCAAACCACAGCAGGTTCAACAGATCGAGGAGGTCAGTGTCTGTGCCTATGGCTTGCCCGTGCACCACCCGATCCAGTTCCGGAACGACAACGGACAGTCCCTGCTCCTCCTTGAGCATCTGCAACATCTCGCGACACGCCAGGAAGCTTCCATAGTAGTTCCAATGGGTTCCTGTCCTTGCAAACAGCAACTCTGACGTCGGCTTCAGGCGCTCAAACAGCGCGTGGACATCGAACACGTTCACCCCGGCTGCAGACAGCTCTGGAAGCGTGACCGAATAGGCGCGCTTTGAAGCAACATCATCCTTGCGGTCACGGTACGGCTCAGGAAGGTGTTCAGGATAGATCTCCGGCTTGCTGGGGCTGAGCACGAGAACGAAAGCGATGCCACGCGCCTCGAGGGCATCCTGGAGTCGTTTCAGCCCGCTGACGAATTCGCCTCTCGCTTCATCGTTCAGCCCATACCCACGCGTGTAGTGCCGGACATACTCGTACTCGTAGAGCCAGTAGTTTTCACCCGGCACGATGGGGGTCCCCATGTTTCCCGTTACTTTGCCCAGCAGACTGAAATTGAGCTGGTTGATCGTTTTTACAACGGTGCCGCGGAAACCCACTTTTCGCGAGAAGTAGGCCTCAAACTGGCGCGCGGCGTCCCCACTCCAAAGTGATCGAAGCGATAGATCCGGCTTCGGGACATGCTTCTCGCGACCACTCAAGCTTGTATCAGGAAAAACCTTCGTCGCCTTCTGAACAAACGGCAGCACAACGATAAAGACAAAGCCGACGGCGAGGATCATTCTATAGCGACAAGTCATCATCATTAGAACCGGAAGTAGATGAATGGATTGAACTGTCCGGCAATGAGGCAGAACAGGCTGCAAACCAGCAATACGACGGAAAGGAAGAAGCGCATGGTGACTCGGAGATGATCGCGCAGCGAACACCCCTCGATAGGCCAGTCTTTGAGAACCGCGCTCCCCTTGATAATGGGAGCGAGCGACAGCAGCACGGCAACGCCAAGCACGATCCACGCATACGGCCCCATGAGTGCTTCATCGGGCATGTCCGCAACTACACCTTTCGT
>JABGOW010000418.1 GCA_018645275.1 Verrucomicrobiota bacterium | reverse complement strand
GGAGAATCTACCACCGACTCATAGACCGAGAGGCCAAACTATGGTAGATGAATGTCGTTTGGCCAACGCCCCGAAGGGGCAGGATATACCAGCCCAGGGCAGCGCCCTGGGTGTCAGGTATTAGTAGAAACCAGCCCTGAAAGGGCGGGATATATGCCGATTCATCAACAGCCTTCCTATATCTCGTCCTTTCAGGGCATAGCCCCTTTTCGGATGCCCTTTGGCTATCCATCTGGCTCACTCGTTCGTTCTTGAAAGTTCCAACACCGCCCGGGTCTGTTCCGGACGGTGCGTCATCCGAATGCGCCAGATCAGTTCATCGGGCGTCACGACGCGAATGGATGGATCCAGACGCTTCACACACCAGTAGGTGGGTGCAACGCCGGCCTGGCTTCCGCCCTGGTTGTAGAGTCCGTTCTCAGCCTCCTCGTCGCCTCCCCAGTTCTCCTGGAAGCCGGACCAGGCGTGAATGCTGGTCCACGCATGAAAAGGTGTCTTGGCTGTCTGCGACTCGGCAGCGTCTTCATTAATCAGGCGGGCAATCTTCTTCGGTGTGCCGGAGCGCTCCTGTTTCAGGTTCGCCCAGAGCGTATACTTGGCGGTCACCACGGGAATATCGACCCCGTCTGCATTCGGGAACCAGAACACCTTTCCGTCCCCTTCTTCGTAGGGGGCGTAGTCGATCAGCATCATGCCGGTGAGCGACGGGATTTCCTTTGCGAATAGGGCGTAGGCCTCCATCCACTTGAAAATCGACTCGCTAGGTTCTTCGAGGCCATAGACGGTCAGGCAGCGATGCGCGATGGCAATGGCCCGGTTGTTCGGGGCAATGGGATCCTGCAGCAAGACA
Source organism: Verrucomicrobiota bacterium (assembly GCA_018645275.1). Taxonomy (GTDB): domain Bacteria; phylum Verrucomicrobiota; class Kiritimatiellia; order UBA8416; family UBA8416; genus JABGOW01. Next base: position 1,680 of record JABGOW010000418.1, on the reverse strand, counting down.
TATTTCCGGCTCAGCCGGTCGCGGTAGGTGTCGAACACCCACTGGTCGCGCTTCCCCCGCCCCGACGGTAGCGAAACCCGCGGCGTCGAGGCCATTGCCGACTGCATCCAGTCCATTGACACCAACCGGGTTCATGTCGTCAGTCCCGACGAAATGGTCTGGCGAATCCGTATGGCACACAACCCGGAACAGACCGCCTCCTGCATTCCGCAAGCTTTAGAATAAGCTGCGATTCACTGCTTTCCAAATCGGGCATGATCGGGTATTCTCGGGTATTCAATCGGGTATAGCAGGTGAATAGTGATAGATCCCAAGATCAACGTTAGCCAGGAGTTCCTCAAGCTAATAGCCGAGCTTGATGAGTTCAAAGGCAAATGGACGACAATTAGAACGATGTCGCCTGAGCGGCTAAACCAGCTCCGTAGGGTGGCGACCATTGAAAGTATCGGCTCCTCTACCCGCATAGAAGGCACGAAACTATCAAACAGCCAAGTCGAAGCACTCCTGTCCAATATTGGCATGACATCCTTCAAGACCCGTGATGAGCAGGAAGTGGCAGGCTACTCCGAGGCCATGGACTTGATCTTTCAGGCATGGGAAGACATGCCTCTCACCGAGAACCATCTTCGCCAGCTCCACCAAGTCTTGCTCCGTCACAGTGAGAAAGACAGTCGCCACCGTGGCGAATATAGGACCCTTGATAATCATGTGGTCGCTATGGATAGCGAAGGGAATGAAGTCGGTGTTGTATTCCAGACCTCCACGCCTTTTGATACCCCCTTCGAAATGGAAGAACTGGTGGCGTGGGTTCACAAGGCCATATCTGAAGAGAGTTTCCATCCCCTATTGATGATCGGCGTGTTCATTGTTGTGTTTCTAGCCATCCACCCATTTCAGGATGGGAACGGACGATTATCCCGTGTACTGACCACGCTCTTGCTGCTAAGGGCAGGATACAGTTATGTACCGTTTGCCTCTTTGGAAAGCGTTGTCGAAGCGAACAAGGATTTGTACTACAAAGCCTTACGTCGGACACAAATGACCCTAAAGTCGGAGACGCCTGACTGGGAACCGTGGTTGGGTTTCTTTTTGCGTTGCCTGAAACAACAGAAAAGAAATATGGCGGGCAAAGTAGAAATCGAAGAATCCTCTGGTGATGAAGATCTACCGAAGCTGTCGCTAGATATCCTCCAGCTGCTCTTGCATACTGAGCGCATGACGATTGCAGAAATGGTAGCAGCGACAGGAGGCAATCAAAACACCTTGAAAGTGCGCCTGCGAGAATTAGTCGCGTCAGGGCGAATCAATCGTCATGGTAAAGGTCGAGCAACGTGGTACACCGGAGGATAGTTCTCCTCACTCATCTCAAACCTTCACAGAGCCTACGGCACCAATCCCGGAAGCGCCCTAGAACTCACGAACCCAAATATTGCGGTACTGCAGTACGTTCATGTGGTCCTGCAGCCCGATCTCTACTACACGATCATGGCGGTTGTATGGAACGGGCGTTTCGTGGTGTATGGCCTGACCGTTCAGATATGCCGTCACCAGGGCCATTGATTTGTCATCGACCTCTTCCGGCAGGATGATCTCAACATCGTAGGTTTGCCACTGCAGCGGCGGTGCGGCGGCATTCACCTTGGCAGGTGCTTTCTTATAGATTGCGCCGCATTCATTCCA
>JABGOW010000544.1 GCA_018645275.1 Verrucomicrobiota bacterium | reverse complement strand
TCTTTGCGGAGCCGCTACTTTTCTTATGTGCCATGGTACCTTCTCCCGCTTCCGCGTCTGACTATCCAATACTCTCAATGGTGAGCACGGTCAGTGACTGACGGTGCCCGACCTTGCGCGTGTATCCTTTGCGCCGCTTCTTCTTGAAATTGATGACCTTCGGGCCGCGTTTCTGGTCAACGACCTTGGATACAACCTTCACACTCTCCAGCGTCGGGGTACCGACGGTGAGGGACTCTCCATCTGAAATGGCAAGAACCTGATCCAATTCGAAAGCGGAACCGACTTCTGCGTCAAGCTTCTCAACTTCGAGCGAATCACCTGCCTGGACCCGGTACTGCTTACCACCGGTTTCCACTACCGCATATGCTTCCATAGCTAACTTCCTTCGTACGGCTCTGCCGCCCCGCTAAACGGGTGTTGGGCGAAAAACCGTGAAAACGTACGGGAGTTTGTGTCTGGTGTCAAGCCACGGTTGGCAGAAAAAATGGGAAGCTCGGAGCGGGGACGGGCTCCGGAAGAGATTACGAAGATGCCCCCCCCTCTTCTGGAACGGCAGAAACCCCCGCATTTCAACTCAGGCAGCGCTGCATGCTATCAGCCAATCCGCTAACAAAATTGCTGATGCCGAACCGTTTCGCATGTTCCCGAATCCGCTGTGGGTCCCATGCTTCGGCCGCACACCGCTCAACAGCATCAATCAGGCACGTTTCGGTCTGTTCCTCGAAAAAGATGCCAGAGAGACCATCCGCAACGGTTTCAAGAGCACCACCGCAGCCATAGGCAACAACGGGGCGGCCACAGGCCTGGGCCTCAAGCGGAACAATACCGAAGTCCTCCTCGCCCGGGAAGACGAGCTGTCGACATCCCCGGTAGAGTTCAAGAACGGCGTCATCTGCTTGCCACTCCAGAAATTCAACATTGGCGCCCGCCGACGCTTTGAGCTCAGCAAGCTTGCTTCCAACACCCACCACCTTGAGGGGATAGCCCAGTTTGGTGTAGGCCGCCACAGCAAGATCTACCCGCTTATAGGGAACCATGGCGGATACAACCAAGTCGTAGCCTCCGTTTCCCGGGGAACGGCCTGGGGTGCAGCGGTCGGTATCCACCGGGGGATACACGACATCCGATTCACGACCATAGAACTCCTGAATACGCTTCTGAATGTGCTTACTGATCGCCACGAAACGATCGACTCGCGAGGCGGTCTGGAGGTCCCAATGCCGCAGCATAGCCAGAACGGGCTTCGCGAGCATGGCTTTTGCGGGATTCGTTCCGAAATACTCATCATAGAAAGTCCAGGCGTAGCGCATCGGCGTGAAGCAGTAGCACAGATGCCGAGTATGGGGATGGGTTTGGATACTCTTCGCCACGCAGTGGCTGGTGCTGACCATGAGATCGACATCGGGAGGGTGAAGGTTCCGTACCGCCGCCGGGAAAAGCGGCAGGCAGGAGCGGTAGCGAGTAGAGATTCCCGGGATACGCTGCATCCAGGAGGTCTCAATGGGATGACTCCGAATCGTCTCCGACATCACGCTAGGATCGGCTAACAGGGTGTAGATGTGCGCTTCCGGAAACCCCTCGCAGAGAATCTCAAGGACACGCTCGCCGCCACGCATGCCGGTAAGCCAGTCATGGCAGAGCGCCGCAGAAACCTGCGGCCAATTATCCGGGAGCTTTGTCATGATTTGGGCCCCTGGGCTGAACCGCAAGCAGCCACAGCCTCATAGACGTCCAGCGTCTGGTGAGCGGCGGCCTGCCATCGAAAACGTGCCGATTGCGCAAATCCCCGCTCACGCATGTCGGCGGCGAGCTCGGGTTGAGTCAGGACGCGGGTAATCGACTGGACAAGCGCATCGACATCGTCGGGGTCAAACTGGATCGCAGCATCGCCGGCGACTTCGGGCAGCGAGCCGCCGTTGCTGCAGACGACGGGGGTGCCGCAGGCCATAGACTCAACGATTTGCAGCCCGAATCCCTCGTAGCGGGAGGGGTGTACCAACAGGTCTGCCGTTCGGTAAGCGTTCACGAGGGCATCATCCATCAGATACCCCGTCCAAGTCACCGCACTGGAAACACCAAGGGTCTCGGCAAGTTCCGTTGCCTGAGGGTAACGAGGATCCGGCGCGCCCGCGATCTGAAGGCGAACGTCCATGTCCGTTGACGAGCGGACCAGGGCCAAGGCCCGCACAAGTGCATCCACGTTCTTGTAGGGGTCTGCGCGCCCGACGTATAGCAGCGTGCGTGGACGGTCGTTCCCGCCCTCGGGTAGCGATGGAGACGGCGACGGGCTGAAGCATGCCGAAGCGCCGTTGTAGACTGTGTACACCTTGTCTGCGTGCCCGGATGCGATACGAAGTTGTTTCAGAATATCACGGCGGGAAGCCTCGCTAACGGTAATGATGGCATCGGAGCGACGGCCTACCTCAGTCATGAGGGCACGGAATATAGGAAAGAGGCGGGTCTTGCGCGACTTCGGAGCATGGTCCGGGAAAACAAGAGGAATGACATCATGAATGGTCGTGACGCACTTCACACGGCCGCCGCGACTTCGAGGGAACGCCAGAAGTGGAATCATATAATTCGGCGAATGAAACACATCCACACCCTCCTTGCGAAGAAATCCCGGGAGGCGGAGTTGACTCTGAGGAGAGAAGACGCTCCATGGCAAACACCGGGGCTCCAGGTTGGAAGCACTCACGAGCTCGGGATCTGACAGCGTTCGTTCCATCAGAACAGGGTCACTGAACAGCACAAGCAGCGTGTGCGGCATATCCATCCGGCTGAATTCCCGCAGGAGCTGGCGGGTGTAGTTTCCGATTCCCGATATTTCAGGAAAGATCCATCTGGCATCTATGGCAATTTTCATGAGGCAACCCGCCGATAGACGTCCATTGTTTCCTTGGCCGTCTTTGCCCAGGAATAGGAGGCGGCTTTGTTGCGGCCGCGATGAATCAGTGTTTCACGAAGTGCACTGTCACCAAGCACGCGGCGGATCTGTTCAGCCCAGTCCTCGGCGGAAGACCCCTCGATGAGCAGCGCGCCATCGCCAAGCACTTCAGCCAGGGAGCCCCCCATGCTGGAAACGACCGGCGTTCCACACGCCATTGCCTCCACGGGCGGAAAGCCAAAGCCCTCATAGTGCGAAGTGGTAACAAATGCACTGGCTCCCGCATAGAGCGAGGGCAACTGCTCATCAGATGTATAGCCAAGACAGCGGATTGATTCTGCCCGTGGAGACTTGCGGATCCTCTCCAAGACGGGCTCGTACTTCCATCCATAACCACCCGCGATGACGAGATCGCCGTCAAAGTCCTTCAGCTGCTCAAACGCCTCAACCAGGAAAGGAATGTTCTTTCGCGGCTCTACGGTCCCAACCGTCAGCAGGTAGGGGCGATCAAGTTTGCAGTCGGCAAGCACACGGGCTGTGGTTTCCGAATCGGGCCGGGCAAAGCGATCTGCAATGCCGAGATACACAGGAAAAACACGGCTCTCAGAAACGTCAAGGTAGCGGCAGATCTCGCGGGCACTAAAATGTGAAATGGTGATGATGGCGTCAGCGCGCTTGGCGGTTTCCTCCAAATGCCTCCGCAGATAGCGCACATTGCCCTCCTCCGCGAAATGGGGATAGGCCATAAACGACATATCGTGGATCGTGACGATTGCTTTCTTTCGCCGTAGAGGCGGTATGATGAAATTTGGAAAATGGTAGAGATCCGCCTCGCCCGAGAACACATCATAAGGGGGCCAGCGGAGCGTCTTCCACGCCAGTTGCGCGATTCGTCCCGGACACCAGCGGACGGCTTTGAGTTCAGCGTTGGGGAGCTCGAACGGAGCGGCATTTCCCTTGAAATCGAAGTACGGCAACAGGAAACGGTCGTCCGGCTCAGCCATCGCGGCGAGATGTTGGACAAGCTCCCGTGTGTAGCGCCCGACGCCGGCACGCTGGGTGACCGCAGACTGTATGTCGATGCAGACTTTCATCGGCGTTACGGTATCCCCAAGCACAAGAAAGGAAAAGGCCAAATATGCGTAGCCAGAACCATGGGCGCATCTGCGTCTTGAAACTGATTGTCGGTCTTGACTCCTGTGTTGGAGGTGGTAGGTTGCCCATTGAAGATGTATTTTACGTTCCCACGGAGCATGGAAGATTCATGGAAGACTCGGCGAGACCTCAAGACGAGCTACTAGTGGCGGTGCGCAAAGGCTGCGCCGTAGTCAAGGTAAACGGGCGGGGTTCGTTCAAGGTGGGGCCAACGCTGAAGCGGTTCGGAGCCACGGTCATCGGCAAGGGCTGCGCGCGGATCATCTTCGACATGGAACAGTGCGTCGCAATGGACAGCACGTTCATGGGGGTTCTGGCGGGACTGGCACTCCGCGTTCAGCGCGAGCGTGAAGACGGTCAAGTCGTGGCGATGAACCTGACGCCAAAGACCGCGTCGCTACTTCAGACACTGGGGCTAGATCGCCTGATCGAATGTTATCAGGTCGGAGCCCTTCCGGAAACACTCCAAGTCTGCATGGCGAATACGCTCGAACTGGAGGATCTCGACGCAACCGGTGGCGACAAGCGCGAATCGGTTGAAACCATGCTCGAAGCTCACCAAGACCTCGTTGAGGCCTCCCCCGAGAACCTCATACGATTCCGGGATGTCATCGCATACCTTGACCAGGACCTACATGGGCTTGAGGACTCGAAGTCATTATCCAGACCCTGACCAATCGGTGAACGATGGCGGCATGGATCATTCCCTGTAGCCAACACACTCCCAGTGGTTGGCCCGTGTGCAAACCACTGCGGATCGTGTGGCACGCTTCCTCGCTCGCTCACAAAACCCATATTTTGTTGGTGATTTTTGGCCAGATGATGGTATGACACTGGTTGCTTTTGCGGCACCAGGGGGAGTTCTCTGGCAGTAGGGCCGCTCAGATTGGTGGATGTTCAGGAGAGAGTATCGGGAATGAAGACGCCGAAAGCGAACGAAGACAAGAACAAAGCAGAGAACGCCCCGGCAGAGAAGGCAGCCAAGAAGAAGGGCTCTGCCCGCAGCAAAAAGAAGACACCGAAGGCGACTCCGGAAAAAAAGGAAGCCGCCCTGCCGCCAGTCGATGATCGCTATCTTCGCCTCCAGGCTGACTTCGACAACTACCGGAAACGCGTCTTGCGCGAGAAGGATGAGCTCTATCGCCGCGCCAACGAGGACATCATGGAGGAACTTCTTCCCGTTCTCGACCATCTTGATTTGGCGCTGGGCTCCTTTGGCGAAGCGCATGCACACGACCCCGTCGTTGAGGGCTTCCGACTTGTCGGCGAGCAGTTGGCGTCGGTTCTGGCCCGGTTCGGGCTGGCGCCCATTGAAACAGAAGCACAGGAGTTCGATCCGAACCTTCACGAGGCAATCCTCCACATGCCGTCTGCCGACGTGGCGGAGAACATTATTGTGTCCCAGGCAAGAGGGGGCTACAAGCTCGGGGAAAAATTGCTGCGGGCCTCTCAGGTCGTGGTCTCGAGTGGACCAGCCGAACAGAGCGAATCAGACGTGCCAGAAGAGCCCGAGGCATAACAACAAACCAGTTTGGAGTATTTGAGTGGCAACGAAACAAGATTACTACGAGCTCCTTGGTGTTGCTCGCTCGGCTTCGCCGGACGAAATCAAGAAGGCCTATCGTAAGCTCGCGATGAAGTACCATCCCGACCGCAATGCGGGCGATGACGTAGCCGAGGAGAAATTCAAAGCCGTGTCGGAAGCTTATGAGGTGCTGAGCGATGCGGGCAAGCGCCAGCAATACGATCAGTTCGGGCACGATGGACTGAAGTCCTCCTTTGGTCCTGGCGGTTTTGATTTTGGTCGCGACTTTACACACGGTGCCGACCTGCAGGATATCCTTGGCAGCATCTTTGGCGGCGGCGGTGGTGGCGGAGGCAGCATCTTTGACGATTTCTTCGGAGGTGGGGGCCGTCGCCGAGGGTCTCGCCCCGACGGACCTCAACCCGGTGCAGACCTTCGTTTCGACATTGAAATTGATTTTGAGGAAGCCGCATATGGATCCGAGCGGGAAATCACTCTGCCCATCTCTGTGCAGTGCGAGCCCTGTTCCGGTTCGGGGGTGACGCCCGGCAGTAAGCGCGAAACCTGTCGCCAGTGTGCCGGCCAGGGCAGCGTGATCTCGGGCGGAGGCTTTTTCCAGGTTCGACAGACCTGCCCGGTGTGTGGCGGTCAAGGCACGATGGTGACAGACCCCTGCGTTAAGTGCGAGGGAACCGGCCGCGTAAAGGCACGCAAGCGCATTACCCTCAAGATTCCCCCTGGCGTCGAAACGGGTTCACGCCTGCGCCTAACCGGAAAAGGCGAAGGCGGCGTGCGTGGCGGAACCGCAGGCGATCTGTATGTGGTCATTCGCGTGAAGCCACATGACGTCTTCCGGCGTCGTGAGGATGATCTGTTCTGCGAGATCCCGGTTCCATTCGAAGTACTGGCACTCGGTGGCAGCATCGACGTACCGACGATTGATGGTTTTGCCAAACTGAAGATTGCGGCAGGTACACCAACAGGAAAGGTGTTCCGGCTACGCAAGAAGGGCATGCCAAGTGTTGAAGGTTACGGGCGAGGCGATCTTCATGTTCAGGTCGTCACCGAGATTCCTGTGAAACTAAACAGCAAACAGAAGAAGGCCCTCGAGGACTTCAAGGGAACCGCCGGCGAGAAGAACTACCCTTCGGCAAAGCGATTCCGCGAACAGGCCGATGCCTTTCTCGAACGCAAGAAGGCGATGGGGAAGGGCTGAGGGATGAGAGGGAAGGGCTGAGGGGTGAGAGGGAAGGGCTGAGGGGTGAAACCTGAAAGCTGAAACTGGCGTCCCAACCTAGAACGCACAACCCAGAATCTAACCAACCATGCACCGCTGCTATATTGAACCCGAGCGCTGGCAAGTGGATGTCATTGAGCCATCTGCGGATGAAGCGCATCACCTGCGGCACGTCTTGCGTGCCGAGGATGGAGATGCCGTTGCTGTTTTTGATGGCGAGGGGCTTGAAGCCCGTGCGATCGTTCGTTGTCAGCCCGGCGGGCAGCTCTTGTTGGATGTTCAGAGCACAGCAGAGGCGGCGCAACGCCCTTTCGAGTTGATTCTGATTCAAGCCATACCCAAGGGCTCACGCATGGATCTGATCGTCGAGAAGGCCACTGAGCTCGGGATTGCTCGATTGGTTCCCGTCGTTACGGATCGCGTCATTGTCCGACTGAATGCTGACCAGGCACGGAAGCGTGGGGAGCGCTGGTCGCGCGTGGCCAAGAGCGCGGCGAAGCAGTGCGGAACACAGTGGATGCCCGAGATCGAGCCCGTTCAGACGCTTGCAGAAGCACTTGAAGCCCTGCCGGGGGTCGATGCCGTGCTGTTGGGATCTCTGGTCGAGGGAGTGCAGCCTCTGCATGTCACCCTCGAATCCGTGCGTGCCACACCCCCTAAGTCAATCGCCGTGATCATTGGTCCCGAAGGCGATCTGACACCTACCGAGACGCAGGCTGCGCTCGCGGCAGGGGCTCTGCCCGTGAGCTTTGGCGACCTGACTCTGCGTGCAGAGACCGCCGCTCTGTATGCCTTGAGCGTGCTATCCTATGAGTTCCTTTGGCGTTGAGACGAGTGCTCTACATTCCGGATTGAGCGCGACCCCTTCAGCTTTCAGGTTTCATCCCTCAGCCCTTCCCTCTCAGCCCTTCCCTCTCAGCCCTTCCCTCTCAGCCCTTCCCTCTCTACATCCCCAATCCAATCAGGTTCTTGGTTCGGGAGGTGCGGCTCTGATTGAGCTTCATGAGTGTAGGATTCTTCTGGATGAGCTGCCGCGCTTCGGCCCCGCCGTAGCGAATGGCGGCGCCGAGGGATGCGCTTGCTTGATTCGGATCGCCAAGCTGAAGATCCAACGAGGCAAGATCCATCCATGCGCGCCAGTCATTGGGCGTACGCTTGAGGTAGGCCTGCATGGCGGTCCGCATGCCTTTTGCATTCTTTGCCTTCGAATACATGCGTGCGATGTCGAGATAGGCCTGCCCGGGGGAGTTCTCGGGCATGCGCGAGAGGCAAAGCGTCAGGGCCTTGTCCATCTTCTTGTACTGCTTGGCACGATCATACGCCTGTGCAACCTGGAAATGAATGAAGGGGGGCAGTTCTTTGTTCGACACCATCGCGCTGAGTACGCTGTCGAACTTGCCCAAGTGGCCCGCCTTGCGGTAGAGCTCCGCAAGTTTCATAGCCTTGTCGGCCGTAAGCTTTCCGCCTTTGTTCTCCTTTTCCATTGCCGTGATGTCCGCATTCAAGCCTTCAATGCGCTTGATCTGCTTCTTGAAGTCTTCCACCTTGGTGTTGGCGGGATCCATTTCGCCAAACTCCGTGATGATGGCAGTAGCCTTGTCGAACTGGCCAGAGCGCATGTACACCTCTGCCAACCGGAAGTTGGCTTCAGGGCTTAGCGGATAGAGACTCCGCGCTTCAAGGAAAGCAATCTCCGCCTCTTTGCGAAGCCCCCGGTTTGCATACAGTCCGGCGAGGGCGCTACGCAGTTTGGAGAATGACTTCCGGGCAACAACATCGCGCGAGAATTCCCGACTGGAAATCAAGCGGCGGGAATACCAATCCCAGAAATCGGTGTCGTTCTGAACCATCTTGCGGGTCAATCCCGGCATCCGATCCTTGTTGATCTTCATGATCAAACCGTGCGGCTCAAGATAGGGGTACATCCAACGGATGACATAACTCTCTTCCACAAAGAACTCATGCTTGTAGTTGTTGTAGTCGAAGATGTTCTTGGCCAGAATGCCATTGATCTCCATGACACCCAATACACCGCTGACCTGGACACGGCCATTCGCTTTAGTGATGCCGGCGGTTACCGGGCGCTTGCCGGACTCAATATCCTGAACGTACGTCCTGAAGGCCTGCGCACTGTCGGCAACACTTGGAATCCAAATGTCGTTCCCATATAGATCGCGCATGACATTCATGTAGGTGTTGTCGGCTAGCGCGTTCTGCGTAATCAGGAAGACATCCTCGCGCACCTTTGCGGAGTAGATCATGTAGGTCGGAACAAAACGCCCTGGATCGGTGCCTCCAAAGAAAATAGCCCCCTCGCCCATCTCTGGCGGAAATACCGGGTTCGGGATCGGCTCTTCATCAGGGCTCAGCTCTTCCAGGACTGCCTCGGCCCCGCGCAATTGGTAGTTTCCGAACTGCCAACCAAAGTCGTGACCGTTCTGCTCGGCACCACCATAGACATGCAAGAGTTCCTTGTTGTACTGGTTGACGTAGAGCGGGGCAATTGGAAGCCCGACCGCAACCAGAATGGCAATCCACTTAAGTGGGGAATTCTTGCCGACCCAGCCGTCGATATGGGCCAGCAGAAAGATGAGGCCGTAGCCAATCCACAACGCAAAGAGCACGTGTGAGGAGATGAACTTCACGCGCTGGATGAACGTGTCCTGGATGTCCATTTTGATGTTGGCGAGGGCAATAAGACCGATACCGAGCATCACAAAAGTGACCGTCGTCGACATCAACCACTGCTGTGACTCTTCGTGCACCGAGAGCTTGATGCGGTTCGTGCGGATCAACCAGTAGACCAGGCCCAATGCAGCAAGAATCGCGGTGGCCATAGCACCAATGACGAAGCACTCCCTGGTGATTGCCATCACCTGGTCATGCCCAAGGGGGGCCTTGGCGGTGCGGATCGGTTTGGTGACGTTGAGGACGTCGCGGGCAACCAGGGCGATACCGGAGGCCGCAATCAGCACAAGCACGCACCCGGCGGTGAGTCGCTCCCAGAATCGTGCATTCGGGTCCAAGAAATGCTGTTGGGTCATGTGGCACATCCGCACCACAATAATCCCCATGGCACCGATTCCCATAATGAGGACCACGCCGAGTGCCGGCACTTTGTAGATAGGAAAGCTGGGAAACAGTGAAGCGGGAAGCGCAAGGACGACGGCGGCGGCAGCAAGTGCCGCAGCCACCGGCATGGCGGCGTAATCGCGCTTTTTGGTGCGCACGTGCCAGGCCGCGAAGGGGAGAAACCCGATCAACGCCATCGGGAGCCGATAATTCAGGGTAAGATCGGCTACGTATGTGCCCATCTGGCTGACGAACCGCATCGAGAAAATGTGGGCCGGAATGATCTTCTCGTACTGCCCGCGAGTTATCGCGTGCTTGAAACCCTCCCACGTGCGGGGATATCCCCAGTTCATCGGAGGATTCCGAAGGTCCGAGACGATGGGCATATAGGCGTAGAAAGCGATACCGAGCTGAGCCAGCAAGACAGAGGGGGCGACCGTTCTGCCACGGGGGAAAAAGAAATAGACCAGCGTGAGCCAAGCCCCATTGAGGATCATGTAGACCGCCGCCGTAATGTGCGTGGGATGCACCACGGGGGGCAAGAGCGGATGCCGACCACCTCCCGTTGCGTTCTCCACAAGCGGAATCTTCATCAGCACGAAGAACAGGGCATACGGGGCCGCCGCAAAGAGGAAGTCACGGAAGAGCTGGAAGTCCTTCAGCATGATGCAGATGGCGAGTGCGAGACCGGCCAGCAGAATCACCTGGTAGTTGGTGAGACCAAGGCCGAATAAGAAAGAGGCCAGCAGCAGTAGTTTGTTGCTCGGTCGGCGTGTCCACATGTAGATGAACAGCAGAATGAGCACGAGGAAGAAAGCGTTAAGGCTGTACACCTCCACAATAACGGCCTGCGACCACATGATCGGCGTGAATGCAAAAAGAAGGCTGCTGGCAACGCCACCGACCCAGCAGATAATGTCCTCAGCACGCTCTTCCATGTTGTGAGAGATCATCTGAGACTGGCGCAGAATGTGGGAGCCCGAGCTGCAGATCAGCATCGCGGCGATTCCGGAGGTAAACGCGCCAAAGACTGCCGAAAGGAGTCCTATGCTCCAGGCTGGATTCGGCTGCCCGCGGAAGGTTACGAAAGCGAACACCTTCGTGAATGCCCAGGCTAGCATGGTCCAAATGGGGTACCCCGGAGGATGGGGGACTCCAAGCCAGTCGCCGGCAACCGCCAACTCACCGGAATCTTCAAGGCCGACAGTTGGGCATAGGGTGTAGAAGTAGACGACAAAGGCCACGACCGTGGCTGTCCAGAATGCCGACCAGTCGACCTTTCTGAAGAAGGGACCGTGGTCTTCGATTTCAATTCCAGATACGGCATCAACGCTAGGCATAGCTTAACCCTCAAAGTTCATTTGATAAGCCAGCAATCTACCACCGCAGCGGCCGTTTCGCAAGCGCCGGACTCGGCGAGGATTTGCCGCTGTCGCTCAAATTGCAGGGGTTAGGATCCGGTGGCGCGGGACTCGCGAGAACCGGACCGCAGGGCCAGACAGGCGGGGACCACGGCAAGGGTGAAAACGAGGCAAGCGGCCACGCCAATAACAACAGCGAACCCGAGCGACGAAAGCGCTGTGAACTGAGAGGCGAGCAGAACCCCGAATCCGATCATGGTCGATATCGACGTCATCGCAAGCACAGGCCCGATCTGCTGGAGCATCGCCGATAGGTTTGTGTCGCCGCAGCCGTGAACACGAGTCAGAATATGGACGGCATCGTCAATGCCGATACCGATCAACATGGCGACAAGCCCAATCCCAGAGGGCGAGAAGGGACGGTGCGTCAGACGGAGCATCGCAAAGGTGAAACAAATTGATGCAACGACGGGGGCGAGTGCTAGCAAAACGGAGAGTACGTCCCGGAAATAGAGGAAAACCATGAGGGCAACCACGCAGATGCCAATCATGCTGACCCGCACAAAATCACGCCGAATGATCGTGTTCAACTCCTCGTAAGCCTGATAGGTACTGCTGGCCGTCAGGGAGGCATCATCCGCCAAGGGAATGGTCTGAACACGCTCGGCGATCTGCTTAACGGCCGCCATCGCCTCCGTTCCTCCCGGCGGCCACACATAGGTCTGTAGATAGACTCCATTCCCATCTCGCACGGCATGGCGTTGAAGCCGGGCGAGAGTGATCGCTGACGTTGCCGGCCACTGTGTATCAACATCCAGCATGTGGATTGCTGACGCAAGTGCTTCATAGTAGGCCACCGCGCGAGGCGAGGGCTCTGCGTTGCCGCTCGATAGCTCAGAAAACGGGAGTCGGCCCTGCTCAACACGTTGGACCAGCTCACCAATCACAGCGGAATCCAACTGCGGATAGTGCATCATCATGGAGGGGGATTCAAACGCCGCCACGCTTCCATCCTCGACACACCCCATAAGAAACCGATCGAGTTGTTTCTGCGCGCTCATCGCACAGTTCAGGGTCGGAGCCGAAATCGTCACGCGCGCACTCATCAACAAGGCGGTGCCGTGCCTTTCTGCCATGGTGATGGCGGTCTTGACGGCTGGAAGGCTCTGCGGGAGAGAACTGTCCGGTGCCATATCAAACCGGAAACCCAAAGCCGAAAGGATGCTCAGTACCGCGACACCACCCGCCAACGATAGCGCCAACCGGGGGTTCGCATAGCTCAGAACAAACAATCGTCGTGGCATCAAGTGGTAGCTCAGCAGCGTGGCCGAGGGGGCCTTGCGGCCGTACAGCCAGCGTACGGCGGCAGGAAAGACCACAAACGTGGAGACAAGGCTCACAAGCAGGCCGCTTGCGGCCAGAAGCCCAAATTGGCGCAGCCCCGCGAATGAGGCAAAGACCATACAGAAGAAGGCCGCGGCCGTCGTCGTAACACCGACCAGAATTGGGGGAGCACATTCACGGAAGGTCTCAATTGTGGCGTCCCGCACGGAGTCGGTGTGATCTAGCTTCTGAAAGAGGCTACCTGCACAGTGGATCGTGACATCAATCGACAACCCCAGAATAATGGCCGCAAACCCCATCGCGATCAAGCCGACTGGGTTGAAAACAAGGCACACGACAATCAGCACGGAAACCATTGAAATGACCACAGGAAGTGCGCAGAGCAGTGAAGCTCGCAGGTTCCTGAAAACAAGCGCCAGCAACAGAAACAGCGCTACGACGGCTCCCAGCGTAATCCAGCGAATCTCGACCTGCAGCAGCGCGGCACCATCTGCCGTTAGACCATACGTGCCAGTAAACGCCACTTCCACGCCCCCTGCCCCTGTTTTCTCGCGCAGCGAATCCGCTGCGTCCTTGATACGCGCGATGAGGGATATCGCATAGGGAGCATCTGCCGCAGGGCGGCTCGGTCGGACCAAGACCAGGCGAGACTGCCCATCAGAAGAATCCATGTAGGCCGTCTGGGCAAACGCTTCTGCAGAAACCCGTGAGCGGTAGAATGGCAGAACGAGCTCCCCAATGTTCAGTGGGTCGGCGGCAGTTCTCGATTGCTGAACCATGCCGCGAGCAGCCAATAGCCTCTGTCGCGTGCTCTCGATCTGCTCCTGCATACCAGAGGCGCTCAGCCGCGAGCTCAGCTCGGACAGAGTCGAGCCCCCTGCGTTTGCCAGGGCGACACTGAGCTGCCACGCCAGCGCCTCCGACCGCTCTGATTGCCATGTCCGGTACTCTACAGCGAGAATCTCTTCCCACCCCTGCAGCTCAACAGCAAGCGCATCGGTGAATGCATCAAAGGCTCGAGCATTGGCATTGGAGTGCGTCAGAACAACAACCAGTGGGCTCCCCTCCCCAAAACGTGCCACCGCGTCCCGGTAACGATCCCCGGCGGTGGCGCTGTTGAGTGGACTCCCCGAAAGCGTCTCGAACTCAAGTCCCCGCATCAGAATCGGGCAAATCACCAGCAGCACCAAACAGCCCACACCGACCCAGCGATGCCAGTCCCACATTAAGGCAGCCCATGCCGCAAAACCGTTGTGCAGTCGCCTCACGTCACCTCCCTGTTCTGGAGATTATCCGAAAGGGGGTACTGCTTCAATGGTCAACGTGCATCTGGATACCCCGGTTCTCGCGGGAGAACAGGGCCGGAGATCCTTCGACAAGCTCAGGATGACACTATTTCTAAGGTTTTATGTCTGGCCGAGCGAAGTGCTGGCACAGCTCTGGAGAGCGATGCCTACTGTATAGCCCCCCCCCACTCTCCGAACAACGGTGGCAGGGCTAGGAGCAGGTGGAGCAGTAATGACGCTCTCAGGCCAGCTGCGCGTTGATGGAGGCGGCGGCACGGCGGCCCTCGCCCATGGCGAGGATGACGGTAGCGGCGCCCAACACGATGTCGCCACCGGCATAGACGCAATCGAGCGTCGTTTTGCCGTTGTCATCCACGACAATGTTCCCCCAGCGGTTGGTTTCAATCTCAGGGGTTGTCTGTTTGATGAGCGGATTGGAGTCATTGCCGATTGCCACGATCACGCAATCCACGGCCATGTTGAATTCGCTGCCTTCGATTGGTACGGGACGCCGACGGCCTGAGGCGTCAGGCTCTCCCAGTTCATAGCGCAGGCATGTGAGTGTATCCACGCGGCCGTATTCGTCACCCGTTGCGGCTATCGCATTCTCAAGCAGGTGGAACTGCACGCCTTCTTCTTTGGCGTGCTCGATCTCTTCGTTACGTGCCGGCATTTCTTTTTCCGTGCGACGATAGACGAGGTGGACCTCTTCCGCCCCCATGCGAACTGCACAGCGGGCGGCATCCATAGCCACATTACCTCCGCCAAGCACGACCGTGCACTTAGATGGCAGTACGGGGGTATCGGCATTCTCAGAATCGAAGGCCCGCATCAGGTTGACGCGCGTCAGATACTCGTTGGCGGAATAGACCCCCACGAGATTCTCACCGGGAATGTTCATAAATTTGGGAAGACCGGCACCGGTGCCGACGAAGGCCGCATCAAAACCATCCTCCTCAAGAAGGTCCGTAAGTCTGCGAGTGCGGCCGACAACGAAGTTGGTGCGAATATCAATGCCCATGTCGCGAAGCGTGCTGATCTCCTGCTGCACAATAGCCTTGGGCAGTCGAAACTCGGGAATGCCGTACATCATGACGCCGCCGGGCTTGTGAAACGCCTCGAACATCGTGACGGCATGCCCCTCGCGCCGGACATCCGCTGCCACGGTAATGCTGGCGGGGCCACTGCCAATGACAGCGACCTTCTTGCCCGTCTCCGGCTTAACCGCTGGCGTTTCAATGGCTCCATGCTCGCGTTCGTAGTCGGCCACGAACCGCTCGAGTCTTCCAATGGAGACGGAAGCCTCCACATCCTTGAGAACTTTTCCAACCGTGCACTCGACCTGACATTGGACTTCCTGTGGGCAAACCCGACCGCAGATCGCGGGCAGCAAGCTGCTCTGCTTAATCGTGTCGACCGCTTTGCCAAACTCCGTCTCAGCGATCGCCTTCACAAAACCGGGAATGTCGATGGCAACGGGACAGCCTTTGATGCAAGGCGCATTCTTGCACTGAAGGCAGCGCTCTGCTTCGACCTGCGCCTGTTCGGGGGTATACCCCAGAGCCACCTCTTCCATGTTCTTTACGCGCTCGGAAGCGGGCTGCGCGGGCATGGGTTGGGCCGGTATGGCCATGCGGTCTTTGGGCTTGAGGGGGTCCGTGCGGTTCAGAATCGCATCAAGAGCGGTTTTGGCGTCTGCTGAAATCTGTGCGTAGTCGAGATCCATAAGAGGTGTATTCCTATGCGTTGGCGTCCTGTTCCGCTTGCAGTGCGTTGGCCTGTTTATCCAAATTGCAGGCGTGCGCATCCTGCTCCTGGGTCTTGTATGCACCGAGTCGTTGGATCATGTTGTCGAAATCCACAAGGTGCCCGTCAAACTCTGGTCCATCAACACAGACGAATTTCGTATCTTCGCCAACCGTGACGCGACACCCCCCGCACATGCCGGTACCGTCGATCATAATCGTGTTGAGTGAAACCACGGTATGCACGCCGAATGGGCGCGTGGTTTCCGCGCAGAACTTCATCATCACAGGAGGGCCGATGGCCACAACCAGGCCGGGGGCGGGATCAAGCTCGCAGCACTCCTTGAGGGGTTCCGTGACAAGCGCCTTGCGTCCATACGAACCGTCATCGGTGCAAACGATGAGCTCATCGGCAATCGCCTTCATCTCATCCTCAAGGATCAAAAGTTCGCGGTTGCGGGCTCCAATAATCGTAATAACACGGTTCCCCGCTGCTTTCAGCGCTTTGGCAATGGGATGGAGCGGAGCGACTCCGATGCCACCACCGACACAGATCACGGTGCCGAAGTTCTCAATGTGAGTGGGCTGTCCGAGCGGCCCCACCAGGTTATTGACGGCATCCCCGACATTGAGACGAGCCAAGTCCTGCGTGGTTTTCCCGACGGCCTGAAAGATCAACATGATCCACCCTTCATCGGCATCCGCATCAGCGATGGTCAGCGGGATACGCTCTCCAAAATGCGTGTCGAGCTGAACGATGACGAACTGTCCGGGCTTACGTTCGCGAGCAATATGTGGCGCATCTACCCGAATCTGGTAGACACCGTCTGAAAGTAGCTTCTTGTCGATAATCGTGTTCATGCTCTCCTCCCCCAAAAATGAGATGAAGCGGTACGTTATACAAGAGTCAGGCAGCAGGGGCAAGCGGCATCAGTGTTTGGACATTCCCCAGTTTTCACGAAGAGAGCTGGACCGAAGATCCTTCGTCCCGACGTACGTCGGGATCAGGATGACAGAGTCCTAAGGGTTGTTGTCATGCTGAGCGGAGT
>JABGOW010000425.1 GCA_018645275.1 Verrucomicrobiota bacterium | reverse complement strand
AGACCCGGAGTTTGCAGATCGCACCTATGTCGAACCACTTGATGTCGACATCTTGACGAGTATCATCAGCCGAGAGCGTCCTGACGCTTTGTTGCCCACCCTTGGGGGGCAAACGGCATTGAACCTCGCGATGGACTTAGATGCGGCGGGGGTTCCTGCTCGCTTCGGTGTGGAGATTCTCGGCGCGCGGGCAGACGTCATTCGCAAGGCAGAGGACCGCCAGGAGTTCAAGGTTGCCATGCAGAATATTGGCCTTGATCTGCCGCGAAGTGGAGTCGCGCACAATATGGCAGAGGCCGTCACGGTCAGGGCTGAGATTGGCGCTTACCCGTTGGTGATTCGTCCCGGGTTCACCCTGGGGGGGACCGGTGGTGGTATCGCGTACGACGACAACGATTTTGATGAGATCGTCCAGAGAGGCCTTTTCTACAGCCCGACCTCGGAAGTCCTGATTGAGGAGTCTATTGTTGGCTGGAAAGAGTACGAGTTAGAGGTGATGCGTGACACGAAGGACAACTGTGTCATCATCTGCTCAATCGAGAATATTGATGCCATGGGCGTCCACACCGGTGACAGTATTACCGTGGCTCCGGCACAGACGCTGACCGATCGCGAATACCAGATCATGCGGGATGCCTCGCTTGCGGTCATGCGCGAGATTGGTGTTGAGACCGGTGGTTCCAATGTTCAGTTTGCGCTCAATCCCGATGATGGCCGCATGGTCATTATCGAGATGAATCCACGCGTGTCACGATCCTCTGCGCTGGCATCAAAGGCCACTGGATTCCCCATCGCCAAATTTGCAGCCAAGTTGGCGGTCGGATACACGCTGGATGAGATCCAGAATGATATCACCAAAGAGACGCCTGCCTGCTTCGAGCCTTCAATTGACTATGTGGTCACCAAGGTTCCCCGTTTCGCTTTTGAGAAGTTTACGGCTGCCGACGATACGCTGGGCACCCAGATGAAATCTGTGGGCGAGGCCATGAGCATAGGAAAGAACTTCAAGCAATCCTTTCAGAAGGCCATGCGGTCACTCGAAACGGGACGTGCGGGTTTTGGGGCCGACGGCAAAGATGGCGCCTGGGAGTCGCTTGCGGACGAGAAACTTGAAGAACTTCTGAAACGTCCGAATGCGGGCCGCATTTTTGCGGTGCACGCGGCTCTGAAACGGGGTTGGAGTGTCGACAAGCTCTATGAGATGACTCGGATCGACCTCTGGTTCCTGCGACACTTTGAAGAGCTGGCAAGCTATGAGTCCGAGATTCAGGGAGCAGGGTCGCTGGAAAAACTGGCTGCGGATCGGCCTCTCTTCCTGCAGGCCAAGGAATTTGGTTACTCAGACCGCCAAATCGCGTTTCTGTTGTCCACGACGGAAGATGAGGTCCGTGCGGCTCGTATGGCGATCGACGTGAAGCCTGTTTATGGAATTGTCGATACCTGTGCCGCAGAGTTTGTGGCCTACACGCCCTACTTCTACTCGACCTATGGCGATGTTAACGAGAGCAAGACCTCAGACCGCAAGAAGATCATGATTCTAGGCGGCGGACCCAACCGGATCGGGCAGGGGATTGAGTTTGACTACTGTTGCGTGCATGCCTCGTTTGCGCTGCGGGATGCAGGGTTCGAGACGATCATGGTCAACAGCAACCCCGAGACCGTCAGTACCGATTATGACACCAGCGATCGCCTCTACTTTGAGCCTCTGACCCTTGAGGACGTATTGCACATCTACAATCACGAGAAGTGTGATGGCGTCATCGTTCAGTTTGGCGGCCAAACTCCGCTGAATCTGGCCAAAGACCTCGAGCGCAATGGCGTCAATATTGTGGGGACAAAGCCTGCGAGCATCGAAGCCGCTGAGGATCGCAAGTGCTTCCAGGAATTGGCCACCCGCCTTGAGATTCGCCAGCCCGAAAACGGATTGGCAGTGAGTGTCGAAGAGGCAGAGGTGATTGCTGAGCGCATTGGATACCCCGTATTGATGCGTCCCTCTTTTGTGTTGGGCGGTCGGGCGATGGTCATCGTCTATGATGTTGAAATGCTGCGCAAATACATGGCAGAGGCTGTGGAAGTCTCCGAAGACCGTCCGGTGTTGATTGACCACTACCTCGAAGATGCTGTTGAGGTCGATGTAGACTGCATTTCCGATGGTGAGACCTCGGTGATTGGCTCCATTATGGAGCATGTCGAGCTGGCCGGCGTTCACTCCGGTGACAGCGCCTGCACGATTCCTTCTCCTAACTTGAGTGAGGCCGTGAAGGACAAGATTCGCGAGCACACATTCGCCTTCGCGAAAGCATTGGATGTTATCGGCCTGATGAATGTTCAGTACGCCATCGCCAACGATGAGGTCTACGTTCTTGAGGTCAACCCGCGTGCGTCACGTACGGTTCCATTCGTGAGCAAGGCCATTGGTGCGCCTTTGGCCAAGCTCGCCGCACTGGCGATGGTGGGCTTCAAACTGAAGGATCTTGGGTTTACGAAGGAAGTCATACCGAAGCACTACTGTGTGAAAGAGGCCGTGTTCCCCTTTGTTCGCTTCCCGGGCATTGACGTGATTCTGAGTCCCGAAATGAAGTCCACTGGCGAAGTGATGGGCATCGACCGGACAGAGGGCATGGCTTTCTTGAAGAGTCAGGTTGCGGCCAGCAGTCACTTGCCGAAGAGCGGCAACGTATTCCTTAGTGTCCGGGATCGCGATAAGCCTGCCATTGTAGATCTGGCCCGTCGGCTTGAAGCGCTTGGCTTCACGATCTACGCCACGTTGGGCACGAGTACGATGCTCCGGGAGAATGGCATTGCGAGCGAGGCCGTCTTCCGCATCTCAAAAGGGCGCCCCAATGTGGTTGATATGATTGAGGAGAAGAAGGTTGGCTGGATTATCAATACACCTTCGAGTGGTGCCGTACCGCGGATCGACGAGATCAAGATGCGGGCGCATGCCGTGATTCGCGGCATTCCCATTACCACCACGATTGCGGGTCTGGGTGCCGCAATTAACGGACTTGAGGCGTTGAGCAAGAGTGGGACCATGGAAGTGTGTAGCTTGCAGGAGTATCACCGGCATTTCAAAAAGGTGAATTTGCCGAAGGTCTAGAATGCATGGGGGGCTGTTCTGCTGTTTTGACAGAATGATTGGTGACAGAATCATTTTCTGGATAGGAGAAGAACATCAAGCGACTAATCAAGAACACAAACATAAAAGCAGTGCAGTGGATAAATCTGAACCACAGACATATACGACTCAGGACCATAAGAAGTTGTTGAGAGAAATGATTCTGTCATAAATGATTCTGTCATAAATTGAAAAGAGGCTATGTCGTGCAAAAATGGAACTGGAAAGAGAAGCGGGAGAAAGCGGCATTCCTGGCGCTTGAAGATGGAACCATCCTGCGGGGGTATTCGGTAGGGGCGAAACGGGACAATGTTGGCGAAGTCGTGTTCAACACCGGAATGACGGGGTATCAGGAGATTCTCAGCGATCCCTCGTACAGTGGTCAGTTCGTGACGATGACCTACACCCAGATTGGCAACACCGGCATCAACGTCGCCGACATGGAGTCCCGTGGATTCTTCGCCAACGGTTTCATCATGCATGAGCTAAACGAATGCAGCAACTGGCGTGCGGACGAATCGCTACAGGAGGCGCTCGTCGCACGGGATGTCCCGGCTATTGCGGGACTAGACACTCGCGCGCTTACCAGCAGGCTTCGCGATCAAGGCACATTGAAAGCCTACATGTCCGTTTGCGGCGATGTCACCGAAGCCGATGCCATTGCCAAGGCCAAGGCGTGGTGTGGGTTGGATGGTCAGGATTATGCGTCCAAGGTGACTTGCGAGACGCCCTATACATGGGACGAAGATGGATCTCTGACCGCATCGTGGGGGATTGCAGACGAATTGCCCGAAGCCGATCTGAATATTGTCGCCTACGACTTCGGGATTAAATGGAACATTCTACGCAGCCTGCGGCTGAGTGGAATGAATGTTACCGTTGTGCCGGCGGCCACCACGGTTGAAGATGTATTGGCGCTGAAGCCCGATGGCGTTTTTCTTTCCAATGGCCCCGCAGATCCCTCCGCCGTGACCTATGCCGCCAAGAATGTGGCGGCATTGATTGGCAAGGTTCCGATGATGGGCATCTGTCTTGGGCACCAGCTTCTGGGGTTGGCGCTTGGCGGTACGACCTATCGTTTGAAGTTCGGCCACCATGGCTGCAACCATCCTGTCATGGATCTCGCCACCCGCAAGGTGGAGATCACATCGCAGAACCACAATTTTGCGATCGACATGGATTCGCTGGATGATTCCAAGATCGAGGTGACGCACCTGAACTTGAATGATGACACGGTCGAGGGCATCCGTAGCAAAACAGACCCCGTCTTCTCCGTCCAGTACCACCCCGAATCCTGCCCCGGCCCGCATGATCCCTACTATCTCTTCGCTCGCTTCCGCGAGCTGATAAAGGGGTAGCTGCAAATTTCGCGCACAGCCCGCTTCCATTGTGGGGCACACCCAGATCAGCATAGATGGAGCCGAGGCGCCCTCGCCCCGGAAGTGCGAAGGGCCGGTTCGTGCTGAGGAGTCGGCGTGAAGGCGGCACCGACTTCCGTTCTCTGGTCTGTCCCTTCCGCCTACTGGCTCGCTTCTGCTTTGACGAGGTAGGTGAGGATGCCTTGGGCGATGCCTTGGGCGACGGCATCACGGTAGGCGACTGTGGTGAGTTGTGCGGCTTCTTTTTGGTTTGAGAGAAAACCTACTTCGACGAGTGCGGCAGGGCAGGGGGCATCACGAAGCACGGCAAAACGCGCGCGCTTCACCCCGCGATCGGTTGCTCCTGTGTGTGCAAGCGCCCCGTGCTGGACAAGTCCTGCAAGCAAGGTGTTGACTGCGTCGTGCTTGTTTCCTTTGTAGCTTCTGGATTCCGGCTTGCTTGAAGCGGTTGAAGGGAATCCAGCAGCCGGCATGACAAACGTCTCGATCCCGCATGCGGTGCTGCTTGCACTGTTGGCATGGATGCTTACGAAGACATCGCCACCCCAGCGTGCAGCCCGCTTTGGGCGGTCCTGCAGCGACAGCGTGGTGTCGCGACTACGGGTCATGCGCACCGCAACATTCGATGCATTGAGCTTGCGCTTCACCCGCTTCGTGATGTCCAGGACAAGCCTCTTCTCGTCGATACGGCGACTGCTGACGGTTCCGGGGTCACTTCCCCCATGTCCGGGGTCAAGCACGACAAGGCTGCAGCCCTGGCCTTTGAGCGCTCTCCTGGACTGAAGAAGGGGGGCTACAATGCTCTCGGCGTCGGCACGCGAAATGCACCAATTCTGACCATCCTTCGAAACGGCGCCATTGAGCCAGAAGAGGCGGTTGTTGAATACAAAACGTCGGCTTCCCGTGTGAAACGCCAAGCATCTGTATTGGCTCTGTAGGGTGATGACGTTCGGCGAGGATGTTGCCCCCGGGAATCCGTAGCTTGCAGCAAGGCGTTGCAGTGGAATCAGCTCATCTGGCGCCGCATTGACTTGCTCCGGGAGCAGCGTTAAGAGGGCGGCGGTCAAGGGAAGAAAGAGTAGAATCGGCGATGACATGGAGGCGAGTGTAGCGGCTGAGGTGGGCGCGATCAACCCTTGACGCTCTGTTCCTGTTTGCGGTACTACTCAGGCGGAAAATAAACGGCATTTACGGAGCTGAAAATGGCTGAAGTTACCCTTGAAAGTGTTCCCAAACAGGTGCGTGACATGTTCAATCGCGGTTTCACTGCGTTGGAACGCGACAATCTGGATTACGCCATCGAGATGCTCTCCTCCTGTGTTGAGCTGGAACCGGGGTTGCTTAAGGCATGGAAGTTTCTTCGAGCGGCTCAGATGAAGCGTGCGATGCAGAAACCGACCTCCACGTTGAGCAAGGCGATCGCCTCCGCGGGAAAGGCTCCGGCTCTTCTCAGCGCCATGGGACAAATGAAGGCGGGGAAGAGTCGCCAGGCGATGATGGCGACGGAGAAGCTGCTTCGCAGTGATCCTACCAATGCCAAGTACGGCAAGGTATTTGCAGAAGCGGCCGCCCAGGCAGGTTTCCCAGAAACGGCTGTGATGACGCTTGAGTTGGTTCGTGACCACAACCCCGAAGACATCTCCATCTTGAACTGGCTGGGATCGCTCTATCAGAAAATGGGGCGGACAAGTTCGGCCCGGGAGTGCTTCGAACGTCTGTGTGAGCTGTGTCCCAATGACGGAGCCGCGCTCAAACAGCTCAAAGATGCTATGGCGATTGACAGCATTTCCAGTGACGGTTGGCAGAAGGCGTCTGAGAAGGGCGGCACCTATCGCGATATTCTCAAGGACAAGGGCGAAGCCACCCAGTTGGAGCAGGAGGCGAAATCACAGAAGAGCGACGATGATGTGGACTCGCTCATTGCTGACCTTCTTGAAAAAATTGAGGCTGAACCTGAGAATACGAACTTCCGTCGTGCGATCGCGAATCTCTACCTCAAGCAGGACCGATATGAGGAGGGCCTTGCGGCTCTGCAGGAAGCGATTCGATTGAATCCTGGCGACCCTGAGCTGGAGCGTGCACTCTCGGCCGGGCGGATGAAGGAGTTCGACTTCCGTGCTCAGCAGCTCCGCGAGTCCGGTGATGAAGAGGCTGCGGCTGCGGTGGAGCATGAGCGCCTACAGTTTGAGTTCGACGATCTTCAGGATCGGGTGGAGCGCTACCCCAATGACTTGGTGTTGCGCTATGATTGGGGGCGGATGCTGTACGACAACGACTATGTCAATGAGTCGATCCAGCAGTTTCAGCTTGCTCAGCGGAATCCGAAGAACCGGGTTCTTGCCCTCTACTACTTGGGGCTGTGCTTCAAGGCGAAGAAGCAATATGACCTAGCCTTGGATCAGCTATCCACGGCGTCTTCAGAACTGCTGATTATGGATGGCAACAAAAAGAACGTGCTCTATGAACTGGGGCAGGTCTCCGAGCTTATGGGGGATTCGCCCAAGGCCGCAGAGTTCTACAAAGAAATCTATCAGTCGGATATCAGCTTCCGGGATGTTTCCCAGAAGATTGAGGAACTCTACTCTGCGGGGTAGGAACGCTGCGCGCTCGCGGAAAGCGGCGATTGCATCGCCGCACTCCATAACGGGCATTTGGAGGACAGCAGAAAAAGCTCTAGCTACAGAAGCTGGAGGTGGCCCGCCCCCGGGCCGCTTTTCGGGACGAGGGCGTCCCAACTCCATTGTTTCAAGAAAGGGGCTGTCTGCTCAAATGGAGGTGGCCCGCCCCGGGCCGCTTTTCGGGGGTGAGGGGCCTTCAGCCCTTGCTCGGCCAGATTCCCTGAAGTCCATTCTCCACGATTTCGCGGGTGTCTGCTGGAAAGTCGCTTCGCAGCATCCATTTGATGAAGCCGGGATCGTTGGCAACCAAGTCCTTGAGAAGCTCGCCTTTCTTCCGCCCAAAATTCAGGGCGACCTCGCCGTTGTTCCAGCTCAGCCTTCCTGTCCGATCGACCCAGGACGGATTGCGTGGATTGCAGAAATCATCCAATGCGTCCATTTCTCTCGGAAGGTCGGGGTAACGCTTAAGCTGCCCCTCGAAAACCTTGATTGTGGCAACGACATCGGGTTCTGCTCCATGGGCGTCGAGATGCAGTTCACCACAGTAGAAGGAGAGCGCGGCGCTGAGATCACGCGGTTCCTTCTGGTGAAAGATCCGCTGGGCATCCAGAATCCGCCGGCCTTCTGGAATAAACGGGACGTTTGCGCGGATAAACTCCTCGGTGAGCATTGGAATATCGAATCGTCCAATATTAAAGCCTGCGAGATCACACCCTTCGAGCACATCCGCGATCTCCCGGGCGAGCTCAGGAAACGTGGGGCAATCGGCAACATCAGCATCTGAAATACCATGAATATCCGTTGTTTCTGATGGAATGGGAACTTGCGGGTTGATCCTAAACGTGTGGGTTGATTGGCTCTTGTCGGGCATGATCTTGATGATGCAAAGCTCGACAATCCGGTCGGCGCGGGGGCTGATTCCCGTGGCTTCTATGTCAAAAAAAGCAATAGGTCGGTCTAGGTCAATGGTCAGCATGATTATCTCCCTCTTTCCCCGACCGTATACGCGTTGTGGGGCGTGGGTCAACCGTAACTCATAGAAAGGCATTGACTTTCAAAAGAGAGTGCTCAATAGTCCGACACTCAATTTTCTAAGAATTGCGGCAAGGAGAGTCACGATGTCACAGCATCCGAGTTTGAAGTCGGCTAGTAAGATTACCGTTAAGCGAAACGTTCTGAAGCGTTTCGAGCGCGTCGATGTACTGCGTGAGCAGGGCAAATGGAAAGAGGGTGATCGCGGTGTTGGATTGCCCAAGACAAAATCGAACTAGAATCACCTCCGGGGGACGCCTCGTGAATGCTATCCGCAGCTCTGTCGTATGCCTCATGGCTTACCTGGTGAGCGTGGGGATGTGCGCCGCTGGGGAGACCTTCACTGTTTCCGCCAGTCGCGTCAACGTGCGTGCCATTCCAGACGCCCAAGGCGAAATTGTTGGGCAAGTTTCTCAAGGGACGGTTCTGACTGGCTCCGGCGATCAGCGCGATGGCTGGGTAGGGATACGCCCACCTTCCGAAATCTCTGTCTGGCTCTACGGCGAATTGGTTCGTGATGGTGTCGTGGCCGCGGGGAGCGTTCGCGTTCGCTCCGGTCCAGGGATTGGCTATCGTCCCGTTGGTACACTTGAGAAGGGCACTAAGGTTGAGACGCTGGGCACCAAGGGTGATTGGCTTCGCATCGCACCGCCTCCGGCCTGTACGGTTTGGATCAGCGAGACATTCGTGACCGGCGGCACGCGCACGGCCAGGGCAAAGCCGCCAGCGGCCCCCGCTGCACCAGCCAAGCCAGCTGTCGCTGCCGTCAAACTGCCGGCCAAACCGAAGAAGCCGACTCGGGCCGCAGTTCAGCGCACGACTCGCCCCAAGCGCCCCGTTTCCTCCAGTGCCGTTCACACTCCGCCCATGCCTGTCAATCCCCTCAATAAGCCAGCAGTGGCGGTGCCTGTTCGACGGATTGTTCCCGTTTCTCCGGAGCCCCAACCGCGTTATTCGGAATCAACACGACGTCCTGCTTCCGCCTTAGCAAACCTACCGCGAGCGACTCAGAAGTTGCGATTGGTGGACGGAGCCCTGCAAGGGGAGTCCGTTGAAGTTACGGGTCTTGTCGATAGGGTTAATTTCTTTTCGTGGGGGCGACCGAGTCGCTACCGGCTTATGGTCAAGGAAGGGCCTCTGGCCCCCTCCAAGACGGGGTGCTACGTCATGGCGGGCGCTGCTCCAATTGCGGTTTCGATTGGGGACTCCGTGACTCTGATCGGAAAGAAGTACTGGATACAGGGGGTCAAGGAGCCGGTTGTCGTTGTTTCCGAGTTGCGCAACTAGGAGACACACGTGCGCTCTGCGGAGGGTTTTTCGTGATGGGGCGTATCTTCTCGATGTGGCAGAGTATCAGTGGCGTCACCGTCGGCGGCAATGAGGCGTGGCGTTGGTTCCTCTTCTGTTTTGTTATTCTTGCGGCCCTGATCGGCGGTCGCCTTGCCCGCTTCTTCCTGTTGCGTAGCTCAAGTGAGAAGAGCCTGGAGAGACGCGAGTGGCTAGGTGTCCTTCTGAAAGCCCTTTCCCGTTCCGCGGTTCCTGCTTTCGTTGCGGTTGCCACATTTCTGATTCTGCGCAGTGGCCTGCTTGTCCTTCCTGCAGTCTTTGCGTCGGCCTTTGATACGGGAGCGCGGGTGCTCCTTGCAGCGGCATTGGGGTATGCGGTCTACTGCGTGGTGGACGTGGTGGACTATCAACTCGTGCGCGTGGCGGACCGCACCGAGAGCAAAGTCGATGACATGCTCGTTCCTCTTGTGGGAAAGAGTATTCGCATCACGATTCTTGTCTTGATCATGCTCCAAGTTGCCCAGGAGATCAGTACGAAACCGATCACGTCGCTGCTAGCCGGCTTGGGGGTCGGCGGCTTGGCAATAGCGCTTGCAGGACAGGATACGATCAAGAACTTCTTTGGGTCCCTGGTTATCGTCGGTGACAAGCCTTTTGAGATCGGGGATCGCATTGTTGTCGATGGGCACGATGGCCCGGTGGAGTCGGTGGGGTTCAGGTCCACGAAGCTACGCACCCTTGATGGCCATCTTGTTACCGTTCCGAACTCTGAAATGGTCAACAGGACGATTCAGAACATAGGGAAACGTCCCCACATCAAGCATGTCGCGAACATCGGTGTTACCTATGACACGCCTCCGGACAAGGTTGATGAGGCCTTGGATATTATCAAATTGCTGCTCCGGGATCACGAGGGGATGGATCCGGAGTTTCCCCCAAGAGTGGTGTTCAATGCGTTCGAGAACTGCTCGCTCAACATCCTCGTCATTTTCTGGTATCACCCCCCAGATTACTGGAAGTACATGGCATTCACGGAGCGATTTAACCGCCAGCTTCTCCGCCGCTTCAATGAGGCTGGCATCGAATTCGCGTTTCCATCGCAGACGGTGTATCTGTCCGGGCATGGCGCCGGGGCCGCATCGACGCATTTTTCCGGTGCTGACAGAACGCTCGCGTCCGGCGAGATCCTGGGGTAGGATGTGGGCTCACGAGGGGTCGTCATGAACGAAAAGCTAGGCGGAAACAGTGTTGAAGGCCGAATGGACATCGGCAACGATGAGGTGCGTGAGCAGCTGCGCAAGCTCTCCGGGCACCTTGCCCATGACTTCAACAATCTACTGACGCCCCTGTTGGCATATCCCCAGCTGATTCGCCAGGATCTCCCAAGTGAAGGAGCTAGCCGGGAGTTGC
This sequence comes from Verrucomicrobiota bacterium, assembly GCA_018645275.1. Taxonomy (GTDB): domain Bacteria; phylum Verrucomicrobiota; class Kiritimatiellia; order UBA8416; family UBA8416; genus JABGOW01. Next base: position 5,842 of record JABGOW010000425.1, on the reverse strand, counting down.
TGGACGTCATGGAGGAAACCGCAGAGACTCTGGCGAACATTTCTCGCCGATTGGGCGATTTTGCGTTGCCCTGCCGGCCTGCCAAACATCCCGTCACCATTGACACCGTCGTCCGTGAAGTCATCGCAGCGATCGAGAATGAGAATCTTGCTCTCGGCATTTCGGTCAAGCCGGTTCACGATGCAGGAATCAATGTCATGGTTCCGCACGATGCGCTCTACGGGCCACTCAAGGCCATCTGTGAAAACGCACTTGAAGCAATGGGGGGGATGGGGACGCTCTCGGTTACGGCGAATGCGGTGTCTATCGACGATACGTTCCCGCCTGTACATGGCGTGAGGGTGCCTCCGGGGCAGTATGCTCGCATTCAGGTGCACGACACGGGGCCGAGCATGACGGAGCAGGTCCGCGAAAAGGCGTTTGAGCCGTTCTTCACGACACACAAGCACACGAAAGCCCGTGGTTCCGGGTTGGGGCTCTCGATCGCCCTGGCAACCGTCCGGGACTGTGAGGGCTTCATCGTGCTTGGTGATCAGGAAGACGAGGGATTCTCGGTGTCGCTTCTGTTTCCGGCAGTTTCGGATCTCGTGGCCAGTGACATGACAGCAGGTGGCACAGGTGAGGACACGGAAGATACCGAGAAGGAACGCGTTCTTGTGGTGGATGATGAGGAGCCTATCGTGGAGTTGTTTAAGCTGATGCTGGAGTCCGTGATTCCCGGTATCGAGGTGGATGTTGCCCGGAATGGTCGTGAAGCGATTACGGCATTCGAGAGTGGGCACCACTCTGTGATTGTGATGGACCTCCACATGCCAGTAATGGATGGGCAGAGCGCGTTTACGGCGCTGTCTGAGCTTTGTCAGGCAAACGGCTGGGACATGCCAGGGGTGATATTCTGTACGGGGTATGCGCCTCCGGCCGGCGTCAAGCAGGTCATTTCTGGCAATGCGCAGCACGATCTGCTGCACAAACCTGTCACCACTGAGCATCTCGTGCGAGCCGTCAAGGAACGATTGCGTTTCAAAACGTGATGAAGACTCTATCGACAGTGGCCGCAATGCAGGCTGTCGCCCGTGAGCAACGCGCCGCGGGCCATCGCGTGGGCTTTGTTCCCACGATGGGTTTTCTTCACGAAGGACATCTTTCTCTCATGCAGCTAGCACGGGAGCATGCCGATGTCGTCGTCGCCAGTGTTTTCGTGAATCCAACCCAGTTCGGACCTAACGAGGATCTTGATCAGTATCCCCGAAACATGGCGCGCGATTTGGAGCTCTGCGCCTCTAGTGGCGTGGACTATCTGTTCTGTCCATCAGCAGAAGAGGTGTACACGCCGGATTGCAGTGTCTACGTGGACGAGGATGTGCTGTCCACAGGCCTCTGCGGCGCGAGCCGGTCGGGGCATTTTCGTGGCGTCCTCACCGTTGTCGCCAAGCTCTTCAACATGGTCATGCCGGATGTTGCCGTTTTCGGCCAGAAGGACGCGCAGCAAGCAGCTCTGATTCAACGCATGGTGCGTGACCTCAATTTCCCCATCGAGATCGTGGTTTCGCCGATCGTGCGTGAGCCGGATGGGCTGGCTATGAGTTCGCGCAATACCTATCTGTCGGTTGACGAGCGCGCACAGGCGTTGTGGCTGCATCGGGTGCTGAAGCAGGCGGCGCTGCAGGCATCAGAGGGAGCGGATGGCAGCGCCGTCCTGCTGTCCGATATGCGTGCCCTGCTTGCGCACGAGGCCCCGAGTCTCGATGTTGAGTACATTGAGATTGTGGATGCCGTATCGCTTGTGCCCGTTGAGTCAGCGGTGTCTGGCGTCTTGATTGCGATAGCCGCGAAGGTCGGCAAGACGCGGCTTATCGACAATGTCATCCTGTGAGTCTGGAGGTGGCCCGCCCTCGGGCCGCAGATTGTGTGAGGTGTCCAATGCAGATCGGAACCAAGAAAAATCACCTCCCTCATTTGGCGTCTTTCTCGGAATCACCTATTGTCTTCTTCACCGTATGCACTCATCTCCGCAGGCATGTGTTGGACTGCGACGCTGCGCACGACGTGTTGCGTGGCATCTGGACTCGGTCGGCAGAGCGCAATGGATGGTATGTGGGTGACTATGTCTTGATGCCTGAACATGTCCATTTCTTCGCCCGGGCTTGCAGTGGGGCTGACCGGATGGGGCGGTGGGTTTCAATGTGGAAGTCCGTGAGCAGTCGTGCGTTGATGAAACGCGAAGAGGTCAGCGCGCCGGTCTGGCAGTCGGACTATTTTGATCGCTACCTCAGATCAGGTGAGTCCTATGGTGAGAAGTGGCTCTATGTTGAGCAGAATCCTGTGCGGGCTGGACTTGTAACGGATGCGGAGCAATGGCCCTATCGGGGGAGGATTCATCGGTTGGGTGGTTGATTTGTGAGCTTCGGGACGAGGGCGTCCCGGCTCCATTGCTGCAAGAGAAGGTTTTGTTGCTGAGATGGAGGTGGCCCGCCCTCGGGCCGCGGATTAGAGAGTGCGTGTTGGTATCACGCGCCCAGCTCCTGGAGCACGACCTGTGCGGCCTTATCGGATGCACCCCCATCGCCCATGACGGCAATGACCTCGTCGAGATCGTGAAGCATGCGCTGGCGTTGCGGCGTGTCATCAATCAACGGTGTCAGGGCGTTGGCGACAGCGGCGGGGGTAGCAGCCATCTGGAGAAACTCGGGGCAGATCTCGCGACCGGCAATGATGTTGACCATGCCAGCGTGCTTGATCTTAACCAGAAGCCTGGCAAGCACGTAGGTGAAGGGGTGCACCTTGTAGACGATGACCATTGGGCAGCGCAGTAACCCGGTTTCTAGTGTGGCGGTTCCGGAGGCGACAATTGCCGCATCGGCCTGCCGCAGGACCTCGCGCGTTCTTGACGGGACGATCTCCCAATGTGTCGGGCCCTTGGTTCCCTGCATCATTTCGCGAACCAGTGGAATCTCCCGCTCGCTTGGCGTGGCCACAATGAAGCTGATATCGGGGTTGTCTGCCTCAAGTCGTGCCGCCGTCTGCCACATCCCCGGCAGCATACGCCGAATCTCGTGAACGCGGCTTCCGGGTAGCAGTGCGACGCGCTTTGGCTTCTTCCAGGGGAGCGCGACCGTAGGCAAGCTCAGCGCGTGGGCCGCTTCATCAACGAGGGGGTTGCCACAATAGGTGACGGTCAGATCCGTATCGGCGAAGTGTTGGGCCTCGAACGGGAAAATGGTGATGAGATGGTCAATGATCTTTGCCATCTTTGGAATACGTTCCCGGTGCCAGGCCCAGACCTGTGGGCAGATGTAGTAGACGACGCGGATGCCGAGTTCGTGGAGCTTTGCCGCCAAGCGCAGGTTGAATCCCGGGTAATCGACAAGCACGACGACCTCAGGCCTTCGCTCTACGGCAAGTGTCAGCATCTCGTTGAAGACGGCCTTGAAAAAGGGGTATCGCTTGACCACCTCCGAAAAGCCCATGACCGCCATTTCGCTAATGTCATGAGCGGTCTCGACCCCCTCGGCACGCATGAGTGGCCCGCCAATGCCGAACCACTCAATACCATCGCGCTGTTGGTTCGTGGCCTTCACGAGGCCAGAGGCGTGCATATCCCCTGAGACCTCCCCTGCGATGATCATGATTCGGCTCATGAAGGGAGTTCCTGAGTACTGGCATCCACCGCGATAAAGGCGATGCCCATGGCATTCATCCGGCGGATGATTTCCGCACGTTCAAGGATGATGGCCTTTCCCGCCTCGACTGCTACGGCCCCGATCTTCGCCTTGCGAAGCGACTTGACCGTCTTAAGGCCAATGACGGGAATATCGAAACGCATGTCGTGCCCCGGCTTCGCCACTTTGATCAATACGGCTCCGGCGCCCCCCAACTTTCCTGCGCGCAAGATCGCGGCATCCGTTCCCTCGAAGGCCTCCACAGCGAGGATGGTGCCCTCTTTCACGACAACGGTCTGACCAATATCGAGTCCGCTCGTTGTCTTCGCAACCATGAACCCCATGCGGATATCGTTCATTTCAACGTCGGAGGGCGCCCGTGTCGTGAGTTGCCCCGCGGCAGGCATGTGGGCTTCCATGAAAGAGGATGCCGGCAGCAGTTCTATCCCCATTTCTGTGAGCTCTTTGCAGATGGCACCGTAGATCGTCTCAGCGTTGCGGGTGGTGAGCTGCTTGAGAATGCTGAGCATCTTAGCATCCATCCGCACTCTGAAGAGATGAGTTGGTGTGATCTGGCCAGCCATAACGGCATGTTTGACGCCTGTTTGGGCGAGCGCTTCGAGCATCCGCCCGAGCTGCCCCATGCTGATCCAGTGTACGTCATCCGCGACGGATGTGATTCGGGGATCCGTCTCCTTCTTGAAGGCGATGACAACGACGCGTGTGACGCCCTGGGTGCGGGCAGATTCCGCCAACAGGAGCGGGTAGGCGCCTCGCCCCGCGATAATCGCAATTTTACTCGGCAGTGGGGATGTACTCATGCAGGAGAGAGTAAGGGAGCGCGTGGAAAGTGGAAAGTGAATTCCTGCTTGATATCAAAATGATGTAGGTGTATAAATAACATCATGACAAGGACGCAGGTACAATTGCCGGATTGGCTTCTTGCTGCCGCACGGGATGTTGCAGGCAGGAAAGAGATTTCACTGGCAGAACTCGTGCGGCGGGGGCTGGAGTATATGGTTGCGGTTTCTCCGCCATCGTTGGCGAATGAGGACGAATGGTCACTGCCGGAGTCGTATGCGTTGGGTAGCCGCGATGTTTTCGCGGAACCGAACTGGCGGCAGGAATTGCATACTGAGCGTCTCCAGGCCGCCGAGGCGCGAGATCTGTATGGCTCTGGGAGTGAGTCGTGATTTCGTGTGATACGAATATCCTCTTTCCTGCCTGCGATTCCAAAGCTCCTCAGCATGCCAGTTCGCGGGCGTTCTTGGTTGAGCACGCTGGGAATGCTGATTTCTGCCTTTGTGAGCAAGTGCTTATGGAGCTGTACTGCTTGCTGCGCAATCCCGCGGTCTGTCGGAGTCCCCTTTCAGCGTCCGATGCTGTACAGGTCATTCAGGGATTTCGCTCCAATCCTCATTGGCGCATTGTTGATGTGGTGCTCGGTAGTGATATTATGAAGCAGGTCTGGCCGGTGGCGGCAGAAACAGGATTTGCGTATCGAAGGATCTTTGATGTCCGACTTGCGATGACATTGCGACATAACGGTGTTACCGAACTTGCGACCCGGAACAAAAAGGACTTCGATGGCCTCGGATTCCTGCGAGTCTGGGATCCGCTGGTAGCTTAATACGTGCTTGCGATAGCAGGGGGATTCGGGGCCTCTTGGGTGAGGCATGATGAAGCGATGTCTACAGGTCCGCTGCGGGAAGTGGGGCCGTTAGGCCGGCTTTGGTAGCCAAAACACCTTGCCTTTTGTCGAACGTTAAGAATGTGTCGATGCCGAGTGCCTTCGCTGCAGCAACGTGAAGGATGTCGAGAGTTCGATTGCCAGTCTTTGGGGTATAGCGGGCGCTGAGCCGCTCTGCCGTGGTCAATAGGTCAGACCAGGCAACTGATGTTTCGTTGAGGAAGCCACTCGCGGTGTCCTCGGCTATGTCTCGCAAGACGGAACGGACATTGGCGGCCGTCAGAAGCTTTCGGAATTCCCAGAGGCGAAAGGCATTTGCCATTTCGATTCTCGTCAGGGGCGAAAGCAGCAGTGGGCCTCCATATCTCTCAACATATCGTGTGGCCGCTTCGCCGTTGGCATCGTTCAGATAGAGCGAAACGAGGAAACCGGTGTCGGGATATGTCATCAGTAGCGTCCACGTTCCTCGGCCAGCGTTTTTGCCAAATCAATT
>JABGOW010000538.1 GCA_018645275.1 Verrucomicrobiota bacterium | reverse complement strand
CGTCTGTTCCACCACCATTGGCACCAGTGCCTGATTCATCTCGTTCATACAACTACCTCAGTCTTAACCATTCAAATTGAGCATGCGCTCGCGGCACACCACCCGGTTCTCTCCGCCTCCGAAAGCTCTCAGAATCACTTGATTTTTGCATGCTCCAGGAGAAACGTCATCACCTTGTTGCCACGCACCTCCGTGCGCAGATTCCGTAGCCCCTCGTCATGTTTCTCCAGCTCGGGGCGAATCCGATCGACCGTCATGCCGTAACGCTGGGCCATCAGCTCAAGGTGCGCATCAACATCAGCATCCTCTATCGCGATCTCCTCTTCGGATGCAATGCGATCAATGATGTAGGAAAGCTTGACGCGATCCCGTGCGCTTTGCGAGGCAGAGCCTAGGATTTCATCGCGATGCTGTTCAAACATCTCACGCGAACCGCCCTGTTGGGCCGCCCTGGTCAACATATCGCGAACAACCGCGTTCGTCTCCTGCTCAACCAAAGACTCGGGAAGCTCCATATCCGTCTTATCCAGAAGGAACTTGGAAATCTCTTCTTTCAATCGCCCCTCTTCCCGAGCAACGGCGGCTTCCTCAAGGTCCGTGCGAATGCGAGCCCGTAGAGCCTCTTCAGATTCAACATCAAATCGCTTGAGAAACTCCTCGTCTAGCGTCGGGAGCGTGCGCTTGCGAACGCCCTTCACGGAGACACTATACACGGCTTTCTTGCCCGCAACCGAAGCGTTATCGTAGTCATCAGGAAACGCCACGTCCACGGTGAGAGAATCCCCGATCGATACGTTCTCAAGCGCAGCATTCATCCCCGGAACAAATTCGCTTTCGCCAGTGGGGACCCAGAAGCCCTCGCCACTACCCAGATCCTTGGCATCCTCGGAAACATCCGAGAGCGGTTGTCCGTCGCAGACCGCATCGTAGTCGATCTGCACCAAGTCTCCTGCTGCAGCGGGAGCATCCGTAACATCCTCGAAGCGGGAAAAGCGCTCCAGGATCTCGGAGAGTGTACGATCCACATCTGCGTCAGCGACCTCGTTCTTCTCGCGCTTCAGGCTGATCTTCTTGTACTTCGGCGACTTGAAGTCAGGGGCAACGTCAACCAACACTTTGAATTGGAGTCCCTTGTCGCGTTCAAATTCGACATCCTGCACGTCAATCACGGCGACGGGAGAGAGCTTCTCCTGCTCCAAGGCCTCCTGGTAGAAGCGCGGGATGAGGCGATCTTTGGCCTCCTGAACAATCGCCTTGCTGTAGCGTTTCTCGACCAACTCAGCAGGGGCTCGGCCCGGCCGAAACCCGGAGATTCTCGCCTCTTTGGAGAATAGCCCCACAAGGGTCTTATAGTCGCCGGAAACAGCATCCGCTGGCACTGCTATATCCACAATACGCCGGCATCCGGCACTTTTCTCGATCTTTACCTTCATCACATTTTCCTTCTCGTCACTGAGCCATGGTCAATATCGTAAAATCGCGCTATCCGAGAGACCATCCGCGGCAAACTTGCCCTACACGCCTATCGGCACAAAGGGGATGTATCATACGAATGCCACCTGGAATTGCAACTACTCCTTCATGGACATGAGGAATTCAGCATTGCTCTTCGTCTTCTTCAGACGGTTCAGAATCATGTCCATCGCCTCGACGGGCGGCACACCGTTGATCGCACGACGAAGAATCCACGTCTTGCTGAGCTCGTCGGGATGAAGCAACAGCTCCTCTTTGCGCGTTCCAGACTTGTCAATATTGATGGCGGGGAAAACACGTTTGTCGCTGATCGAGCGATCAAGACACAGTTCCATGTTGCCTGTGCCTTTGAACTCCTCGAAAATAACGTCGTCCATACGGCTTCCCGTTTCAACCAACGCCGTGGCGATAATGGTAAGGCTGCCACCGTTCTCAATATTCCTTGCGGCACCAAAAAAGCGCTTCGGCTTGCTCAGGGCATTTGCGTCCACACCACCGGAAAGGATCTTGCCACTGTGCGGCTGCACGGTGTTGTAGGCACGAGCCAGTCGCGTGATGCTATCAAGCAGAATCACCACATCGCGTCCGCTTTCCACCATGCGTTTCGACATCTCGATCACGAGCTCGGCAACCTGAATATGTCGCGTCGGCTCCTCATCAAACGTGGAGCTCAAGACATGCGCTTTGGTGTTGCGCATCATGTCCGTTACCTCCTCCGGGCGCTCGTCAATGAGCAGCGTCACCAGGTAGGCCTCGGGGTGGTTTTCCGAAATGCTATTGGCAATCTGCTGAAGCAAGACGGTTTTGCCGGTTCGGGGGGCTGCCACGATCAAGCCGCGCTGCCCTTTTCCAATGGGGGTAAAAATGTCCATGATTCGCATCGACACCCCCTTCGGATCGGCTTCAAGATTCAGGCGCTCATCGGGGAAGAGCGGGGTCAGGTTTTCAAACGGAATCTTACTGCGGGACTTGTCCGGATCAGCGTCGTTGACCTTGTCTACGCGCAGCAGGGCGAAAAAGCGCTCCTTCTCCTTCGGCTCACGGATCTGCCCCATAACAAGATCGCCCGTCCGCAATGCGAATCGTCGGATCTGTGAAGGAGATACGTAGATATCCTCAGGACAGGGAAGATAGTTGTTGTACGGGGATCGAAGGAACCCGAAACCGTCTGGCAGCATTTCAAGCACACCGCGGCTCATGATCTTGCCATTGTGGCGAGCGTGGACCTTGAGAATCTCAAAAATCAGCTCGTGCTTGCGAAGCGCTCCAAGTTCAACCAGACCATAGGCATCCGCCATTTTGCTGAGCTCGGGCACCTGCGCGGCCTGAAGTTCATACAGGCTGAGCGTCTCGGGGATACCCTCGGGCTGTGTTAGCGGCTCGCCATTTTCGTCCAGGCGAACAGGCGGCGGGTGGTTACCACCGTCGTGGTGGTCGTGGCCATCGTGGTTCGGCTTTCTTCCTCGTCCGCGCGAACGCGAGCGATTCTTCCGCTGACCATTCGGGTTTCCTTTGGCGCCTTGGTTTCCCTTGGTACCCGACCCTGACTTCGGTTTCGGCTTCTGTGTGGTATTTCCGTTTGCTTCTGTCATTGCTCTCTCTCCTCTATCGACTTCAATACGTCATCAATTCGCTGTTCAAGAGCGGCCTCGCTCTCATCATTCCAGATCAGATAGTCGGACCGCGCAATCTTCTCGTCCTGCCCCATCTGCACAGCGACCCTGCGCTCACACTCGTCATCGTCAAAACCTCGCGCCTTGAGTCGGAGTCGCCGCACATCAGGCGAACACCCCACGCAAACGACCGCGTCCCATCCCTTCTCCATATGGGCCTCAAAGAGCAGGGGCACAATCACCGCGATGAGCGGCTTCCCCTGGGCTGCCTGAGCATCAAGCCAGCAGTCAATGGCCTTTCGCACCACGGGATGAACCAATCTGTTCAGCCTTTGCATCAGTAGGTCATCGGCAAGAACAATGTCTGAAAGCTCCCGACGATCAATGCACCCGTCTGGCGTCAGGATGTCTCGACCAAAGGCAGCCACAACCCCCTCATACGCAGCCCCTCCCGGAGCCATAACATCGTGTGCGATCAGGTCCGCGTCGCACACAGGGACCCCTCGAGCCTGGAGGTGCTGAGCCACCCGGCTCTTTCCAGAGGCAACGTTCCCGGTAACCGCAATCCTTACCATGTATCCTCTGGATAGAAATTGGGGATATCCATAACCGTGTATTCGGGGAAATAATCGAGCAGTGTCCTACTGACAAGCCGGTGCGCAACGCGCCCTCACGCAAGTAGTATCTGAAAAGGTGAGGACAATGTACCAGCCTCCCCATCATTTGTCAAAGCCTATAAAGCCTTGGACAGCGCCCCGCTTTCTCCGAAAACGCGGCATCGCAGACTCAGAACAACTCGGGTTCTCTGAGCGCCTGCACAAGACCGTGAAACTCGTACTGTTTGAAAAAGGCCAGCAGCTCACTTATCGAGGGCTCTGCCACGCCGAACTGAGACCACTCGGGGACGCCAGCAACAGCGCTATCGAGCCTGACCATCTTCTGGTTTCGCACCATGACAGCTTCGCTTTCAGCAAGCGACTGCTTCAGTTTGTCACCGCGGACCTCATGCACATGCGCCAGAACGCCCTCGATAGACCCATAGGCATTCAGGAGCTTCGTCGCCGTCTTCGGGCCAACCCCGGGGACCCCTTTGATGTTATCCGCGCTATCGCCAATCAGTGCCAGCCAATCGACGATTTGCTGTGGGCCCACGCCGGTCTTGGCCCGCACCTCTTCAGGACCCATCAAGACCGGGCTACCCGCCACCGGGACAATCTTCGTATTCTCATTCACCAATTGGAATAGATCCTTATCATGCGTCGCAAGCAGGACCTGCGTCTCGTCATCAGCCGCGCTGACGGCCAGCGTGGCCATGACATCATCCGCTTCGCACGCATCAAGCCGAACGTGTGGAATTCTTGCCGCGTCCAGGTAGGCGTTGATCCCTTCAAGCTGCTCTCGCAACTCATCGGGCATGGCCGCGCGATTCGCCTTGTACTCGGGAACCAGTGCCAGGCGTTCCGCCGGAACGCCGCCGTCAAATACCACAAGAAGGTGAGTGGGATCCCAGCTTTTCACAAGCTGGTCAACCATGCGGACAAACCCAAAAATGGCATTCGAAGGAACGCCCTGGGACGTCTTGAGATTCTTGATGGCAAAGAAGGCGCGATACACGGCCGCCATACCATCAACTAGGAGTAGTCGCGCGTTTTCGTGCATTACCGTTTTTGCAGCCTACTCTGCACTGCTGTCAGCGACGAGCTTCTCGGCAATGCTCTTGTCGACGCCGAATTTTGAGCGGTCAAGTGCGCGGCCAGACGGATCAACAAGGCGAGCCGTCACAAAGATCAGAAGGTTGCGCTTCTCACTGGACTCGTAGCGACTGCGGAACAGACGCCCCAGAAGAGGAATATCTCCAAGGATCGGAACCTTGTCGTCAACATCTCTACGCACTTCAGTGATCATGCCTCCCATGACAACCGTAGCGCCGTTGTAGATCAACAAGTTGGTCCTCAGGTGGCGCGTGTGGAAGAACGGTTGCTCCATGTTGAGCTCCTGCGTCACCGCGTTTCCGTTGGGATCGTAGGAGGTGTAGGATGACCCGAAGTTCTTCCAGGTCGGTTCCGACACAACTTCAGGCGACAGGGTGAGGTTGATCATCTGGCCTTCGGGACTTACCTCTGGCATGACTTCAAGAATCACACCCACTTCGCGAGTTTCAAATGATCCCGGAGTAACGACCGCGCCGACGGGCCCCTGGGCATTGTTGTTATTGCCGTTATTTTGGTTGTTATTGCTGTTTCCACCAATACCCGAAGTCTCAAACTCAGTCGGGTAGATATACTCCGTAACAACCTTGATCGTTGCCTGCTGACCAGACTGTGTCGTGATTTTGGGAGCGGAAAGGAGATCCGTGTGCCCCCGTTGCTGCAACGCATGTAGAACCACAGACATCTCGGGGTTTGTGAGGACCCCACTCAACGTGAGAATGTCATCTGCAATCGTGTTGGCGCCGACACCCGCCGTGGAGAGAAAGCGATTCCCTGTGGTAAATCCGCCGTTCTGCCCGTTCGCGTTCATCACAATCTGCTGGCGTGCCCCGGCGGGTTGGTTCGCCGTGCTGCTATTCTCCAACAGCTCCCAGTTGTCATTGAGCAACCATTCGAGCCCCAGGGAGTCGACGTCGGTCTGAGCCACCTCAACAAAGCGAGCTTCAATCTCGATCTGGTAGGGCACCACATTGAGAATCGAGAGCACTTTTTCAAAAACGGTGAGATTCTCGAGTGTATTGGCAACCACGAGCTTACCAAGCCCGCGCACAAACTTGATAGAGGATCGGTCCGGCCACTCAACGCCCATCTCTGTGAAGAACGCCTTGAGATCGACCTCATCACCACCGCCAACACCGCCACCGCCAGCGTCAAGACCGATGAAATCACCTGAATCCCTGCGCTCGCTGCTAACGGCCCCCGCCAAATCCTCAAGGCGTGTGATCGCGGTCGACAGGACATCATACATGCGATGCTCAATCTCACCTTCAGCGGCGTTCTTTGGAAGGATGATAACCACACTACCGCGGATACGATACTTCAGACCGGCAACATCAACCACGATATCCAGAGCCTCCTTGAGCGTGATGTCAAGCGCACTAAACGTCACCAGCGTATCATCACCAGCGGCAGCAGCATCGCCGCCGCCAAAGGCGTCGTCAGGGGCTGCAAACGGATCGAGAGGAGCTGCGGGAGCTCCCCCGCCAGCACCGCTCTGCTGATCAAGCTTAAGGATAATGTTCACGCCCTTGCGCTCGTCGGGATTCTCGGATGGATCGAACTCGACACTCTGTCCGTGCAAGAAATCAACGACGTCACGGATATTTGCCTGGCGAAAATCCACTTCGGGAATGCGAATCTGCGTCATCTTCTGAATGATGGCCGCGCGCTGAACGTTCTCGGTGCTCGTGTCGGTCGCCAATCCCATCTGGGAGTCAATGGGTGCCTCATGGAGTCCGTATTGACGTGGGTTCCACGTATCGCGCACATCAGCCATCATGCGCGTCCGGGTGGCCTCTAGCTCTGCAGAGGATCGGTCGTATTTCTTCTGTGCCGCACTGCGCATGAGGCGAATCGCCTCCTTGTGCTCGGGGTCGCGAGCCAACACGGATTCAAACGCCAAAATGGCACGGTCATATTCTCCGGTCAGATAGGCTTGCCGGCCCCGCTTCAACCACTCGGCCGTTTCATCTGCAACCGTCGTGAACTCCGGCATATCCCAACGATTCACCGGTTCTGGCTCAGGTGGAGGTGGCGGAGCCTCGATCGTGGCCTGAATGCGCTTGGCGGCGCCTTCGCCCCGCATGTAGCCATATTTCACCGCGCTGGTAGCGGCAACAAGCGCTTTTTCAAGTTCATTCATGCGCTCAAGGGAAAGCGCTCGCAAATAGTAGGCGCCGCCAAGTCCATTTCTAGCCCGTTGGCGCATCGGCTGGAACTCAGCACGCTTCGGGAGGTACTCCAAGGCCTCCTCAAAGAGACCGATCGCTCGAAGATAATCCCGAGCCGCTAGCTCCTTCTCTGCATGTTGCACGCTCTCGATGCCATGCGCTTCACCCGCAATGCGACGCAGGCGTTCGGCCGTCTCAAATGCGGCAACCTCGGCAGCTTTGCCGGTCAACGGAACCGGGACAGGAGCAGCCACTTCAACAGGCATTTCGGGCGAGACAGATTCGGGAACGGGTTCCTCAGACACCATCGGCTCAACAAGCTCAACGGGGGCGGGCTCGGGAACGGGTTCTGGGACAAGTGATGGGGGAGGCGTAATGTCCTGCGGAGCGGGGGCAAGCCCCAGATCGGCCTCGGCTTCTGCGACAAGGGAATCAACAACCGTAGCATCCTCCGGGTCCAGCACCTCGGGTAGCATTGGCAACGGTTCGCCTGCATCCGCAGCCAAGGCCGCTTCACCCGCAGCCATGTCGCTCTGGGCTTCGCTAACCAAACTGTCGAACAGCGAATCATCCAGCGGCATCTCATCAACGTATACCTCGGGCTCCTCCACAATCTCAACCATGGCAGGCTCCTCGACGACCTCTGGGATCGGCTCAGGAATGGGGTCCACCACCTCGACGGGCTCGGAAACCTCTTCAACAAGCATGCCAACGTCGAGATCAGGTTCCGGTGCGTCGGAAAGCTCGCCAATCAGATCGTCCAAATCGAGGGCAGGGTCCATGGGTGCTGCTGCATCTGTGTCGGGATCCGTCGCCACCTCGGGCAAATCGGTCAGCATGCCGTCCAAATCATCTTCCGGATCCGCCGGAGTCTCAGGCAAATCGCCCAGCAGCGCTTCCAGATCTTCCCCCGGGTCGGCAGGCGTCTCTGGCAAATCGGTCAGCATGGCACCCAAGTCATCCTCCGGATCCGCAGGAGCCTCTGGCAGATCGCCAAGCATCGCTTCCAGGTCATCTTCCGGATCCGCAGGCGTCTCAGGCAGTTCAAGCAGTAAGGGCGAGGCGACATCCATTCCTTTTTCTTCCACAGGAAGGCTATCACCAGAGGGTTCTTCGCCAGCCAAATCACCTAAGAGATCGTCCAGGGATTCTTCGGGCTCAATGGGCATCGGGGCGTCAGTTGCAGCGTCCAGCGGCACCGCAGCGACAGACACTTCCGGCTCATCGATGGGAAGACCCAGCTCCTCGGCGGCGGCTCCCAGATCAAGGTCTGCGGTCTGCGTGTCATCCTCAGCAACCTCTGGGGCATCCGGCACACCCGTGAGGGCTTCCGGGCTGACTTCTGTGTCAGCAATCTCAAAGGCATCAGGTGCCAAGTCGACACCTTCAATGGCATCGGTCAGATCGTCGACAGGAAGTTCCTCAAGCGCCTCACCAAGGTCATCTCCAAGATCATCATCAAACGTCAAATCCTCCATGGGGAGCGTTTCTTCTGCGACAGGAGCTTCTTCGAAATCAAGGTCATCACCCCCGGCGAGCAACTCGGCGAGGAGGTCATCATCACCACTACCCGCAACAGGAAGATCGCCCTCAACCGCATCGGTAAGGGTCATTTCCTCCATGGCAAGCAGACTGTCTTCGTCAACACCGTCCTGGGCGATCACGCCCCATCCTGCAGCAAGAACAACTGCCGTCATAAGCCACGCGCGCTTAGTCTTCCCAATCATGTGTCGGATCTCCTGTTACAATAAAAAAAGCCAAATTGCCTTGCATTAAATGCAGCATGAACACACCAGAACTGAGGCTGGTGTGTCCAATCTGTCACGTACTCCCTACTCGCGGGGTATATCGGCACCATTTTCGTCAGAACGTGATACGACGATTTCTCTCTGGTTGCGTTCGTCCCGTAGTACCACACGGTCTTCGGCAACGTCAATGTCAATAACCCTATGCGTAGCCCCATCGAGCTCGAAGGTTGCGTCATTCTTGACAGCCAACTCCTCAAGGCGTCCGTCAGGAAGGGCTAGCGAAAGGTGTGCGGTGAGTTCAACGTGGAGTCGAGCTTTGCCCTTAACCAAGACAATGGTCTTCCCATCCTCCGTAACAAGCGTAAGCTCGGAGACATCGACCTTGCGCTTGAAAGGCTTCTCCACCATTTCTTCTTTCGCTTCATAGTTGGTGATCTTGAATCCAGCAACCATGTCACCAATTTCGACGAAATCGGTTTTTGTTTCACCAGAGGGCAACCGGTAGTTCAACCCGAACTTGTAGCCGGATTTCGTCCGGACGCGGCTGTTGAAACGCAACCCAAAGCGCTTTCCTGCGATACGCACAAGCTTCATTTTCTCAATCGCAGCGGGGTGTTTCGTCGGATCGGTAGGATCAAACTCCCCATCCCTATATTCCACGAGGTTGCTATAACCATCGTTGTCATTGTCTTTGGCTGCATCGGCGGGGTCGAAGGGATCAAGGCCATAACGATTCTCCCACACCGTCGGCATCCCATCGCCATCAGCATCCGGATTGACAGGTTGCAGCTCTTCGACTTCGGTGTGACAGAATGGGCACTCGTCCGCATCAATGTGCACCGGCAGGCGACACTCACGACAGTTGAAACGAGTCTCTGGAACAAACATGAACGTGTTCGTGGCATCTACAGCGGCAAGCTGAAAAGCCTCATCCAGCGCCAATTTTGCGGTGTCGTAGACCGTCGATTCTACGACACAGGCGTGAGGATTCACCGGCTGTCGACTGCGAAGCCAGTCATCAAACTCATCCTGCATCTGTCGGATCAACCCAACCTTGACACCCAGATATATGAGCGATGAGAGAAGGAGCAGGAGCACAACAAAGGCGAGAACCTTGTCGTACTGGTCCTTGAGCCGCGCCCCGAATTTGTCAATTCCCAGAATCAACGGCGGCCTCCTTGAATTTGTAGACATCAAGCTCAAGCCGTATGTCCATCGGAATTTCCATCTTGATACCGCAAACGGGGTAGTTCGGCCCAAGCCGCTGATTCTCCTCAGGCACTTCCGGTTCGGTCACACCACCGAACCCTGATCGATCGGAGTGCTCGGCGTCCACTTCGGGAACGGCGGGGACCAATTCCGGCGTTGCTTTCTCGACGGAAAGCGACGTGACCGCAACGAACATCGGCTGAAGCGAGAGTG
Organism: Verrucomicrobiota bacterium; assembly: GCA_018645275.1. Lineage (GTDB taxonomy): Bacteria > Verrucomicrobiota > Kiritimatiellia > UBA8416 > UBA8416 > JABGOW01. Next base: position 6,599 of record JABGOW010000538.1, on the reverse strand, counting down.
CGTTGAGAATGCCAACGAGCGCACTCTCTTTTGCACGAAATTCCAAGACAAAGTGTAGCTTAGCAAAGAGGGCGTCCTCGCCGATAACGCCTGCGAGCTTGCTCTTAGCCCTGGAAGCCCTTGATGAGGAGGCGCCCTGTGTTGAGCTGCCTCGACGACTACGCCCGCGTGTCGATCCAGATGGTGCGGAGGCCTCAGTCACCGGGCCTGGAGAATCCTCAAACTCATCGCGTTCGACCTTTGAAATCGACTTGATCCGGTTGTTGAACATTACCAGGCAGAGCCGGTTGATGATCACGAGTTGCTCCATCAAACGGGGAACATCCTGTGGTTTTGGGAGCTCTCCGGTACCGGAATAGCGGTCGAACCCGAATGCGAAACTCCGAGCGGGCTCCGGCAGTTCAGCCCCCGCCTTCTGCCCCTCTGCAACGAGTCGCCTTCTGACCACTTCAGAAACGCCGATAAACTTCGATGGACTGCGCTCACCACTGGTAACGTTCCCTTCTCCCAGCGTGTCCATGAGCTCATCAAACCAGACGTCCACCTGCTCGACATTACCAAGCTCCTTCTGAACGTTCTCCCGGGACGGAAAAATGGGGGCCTCGTAGTAGCGGGCTAAATCGCGCTTTGCGACGGTGAGGTCATCGCGAGCCGTACTAAAACGCACAATACCACGGTACAGCACAAAACCAGCACTTAGAAATAGGATCGCGCCCACGGCGCCCCCCACTGCAATAAGAATCTTGGCTGTTTTCATAGTATCTACTTCGTCGACAGGGGCGGATCTAGTTCAAGGTTAATGGTAAACTTGCGAAGATAGCCGGATCCAACGGCCATTTCACTGGCAATCTCACTCTTGTCTCCAAACTGCTCCGTCGCCCGCAATCGGTCTCGGAATCGCTCCGTTGCGGTTCCCTCTGTCGTATCCTCCAAGCGGTCAGAGAAGCCTTGCACGGTGAGGGCAACCTCTTTGATGGTCGCCCCCGATCCACGTGGCGTCAGGCCCACAACCCATGTTCCTTCCTGCATGCAGCCTTGAACCGCACTAAGGATCTCACTCCATCGCGCCCGAACCGCAATGACTCCCGCAATCTGATCAAGCCGCTCCGTTGCAGCCTGACGATGCCCCTCAACTCGCTTCAACTCTGTGGTCAGCTGCTTGAATGCCTTCACTTCGGTGCTAACGGCTGTCACGCGGTCGGTGAACATAATCCCCATACGATGAAAATAGACCCACCAACAGAGCATCACCAGAACGACACCGGCAGCAGACATCGCAAAAAAAGGCTGTCGCCGTCGAAATACTTTGCGTGCCACCAGGTCGGGAGGCATCAGGTTGATTTCGACGGGGCACGTGAGCGCGCGGCGAAGCGCCAATCCAACGACTTCGCCAAGACACTGGAGATCACGATTCACACGATCGGCGTCGATCTCTCCCGAAACGGCAACATTCGAGAACGGATTGAGGTACTCAACGTCAACTTTCAGCTTGTCACGGAAGAACGTATCAACATGCGGGATCACAGAAGATCCGCCTGTCAGCAGCACGATGGCCGGAGCGGCGCCGCCCTGCTGACTGCGATAGAAGTTGATCGAGCGATTCACCTCTGCATGCAAGCGGGTCAGCACAGAACGGATGATCTTCGAAGCGCGCTCGGCGACCTCGTTGTCAGGGCCGGCATAGACACCACCAAACGCCACAAAGCCGTGCTCACGTTTTATAGCCTCAGCTTCTTCGAAATCGACATCAAACTCCTTCATCAGCTCTTGTGTGATGGTGTTTCCTGCGACGGGAATGCTACGGCTGAAGATGCGATTCTGTTCAATGAAGACGAGGTTGGATGACCGAGCCCCCATGTCCAGCACCATGGTACAGACGTCAAGAGATGGATAATTAAAGCACACCGCATTGTAGAGCGCCATTGGGGCGACATCAACAATCTCGGGCTCCAGTTCCGCAGCCTGAACACAGTCGGTCAGGCGTTTGATGTTTTCGATTTTGACCGCCACCAGCATGACGTTCAGCTCACCTTCTTCACCACCAATGAGCTGATAGTCCCAAACGACCTCATCAATCGGAAATGGGACATTCTGTTCCGCTTCGTACTGGACAATCTGCTTCAGTTTGTCGCGGCCGACAGGCGGCAGCTTGACGAAACGGGGAAATACGGCCTGACCGGAAACCGTCATGAGCATCGGGGCAGGGCGAATTCCCTGCTCCCGCATGATGTCGCGAATGGCCGTGACAATATAGGCAAGCTTGTCGCTTTCGCTCTTGGTCTCAGCCCCTGTGGGGTTGATTCCATACCGAAGCAGCTCCAAATCTCCACCTTTGGAGATATGAAACTCTGCAAGGACAATCTTGCTGGCCCCCAAGTCGAGCGCCAATATTCTATCACGGTCGAACATTGCCACTACTTGATGACCTCATAGTCGTCTGAGTTAATCAGGGCCCAAGGCGATTTCTTGCGATTCAAAAGGTATCCCTCTCGGACAGTGGTCACCGGGCTGTCGATCACTCGAGGATTCTCCCACCATTTCGGGGGTAGCTCCACGCCCTCATCGCTAACCTCTGCCACAACGGCTCCGTCCAGAGTGAAGATGGCCGCAATGGCCACGGCTTCGCCGTAGCGCTTAATCGCTGAAGGGCGAAGATACGTGATAGCCATGTGGTTCCGGTCCTGCTCAATGTCCATGTAGCGCACGGCGACTTTATATAGGGAATAGGCATTCCGCTTGGTTTCAGGATCGACAGTCATTCCCAGCACATGGAACTGGATCAGCAACTCATCAATCCACTCCGGCGCCGTGTCGTAGGTAACCGTAAAAGCCTGCCACTCCCGAGAAGGCCTGATTCCTCCTCCCATATCCGTGCTAAACGAGGGGGTGAATACGCGTCCCTTATTGCCAAGCCCAGTCAGCTTCCTAACGCGCAACTTGTCACTAGCGGGTTGTGTCACCTGCCCGACGGCTCCTGTAACAATAGCAACGATCACGGCAAATGGAAGTAGGGTCTTCCAGAAACGCTTACTCATAACGTACTCCCTCTTGATCCCTTCGAGACACAAATGGAACTCGACGTCGATTTGACGCCGTCACTATACGAAGGGCCATCCTACAAACCAAGCAAAAAGGAGATGCTGAGGCAGGATTCAAGGCAATCCACACGAACCCCCGCCCAAAACCACCACCACGGAACGCCTGAGGCCCTGTTGTCCCCTCTCGGACGTCTCACCTTGCCTATCGGAACAGGACCAAGCCGGAACTCGAGTCCTCAACGCACGCATCGCTCGCCGCTGCTAGCCACTGCTGCCCCAAAACACCGTTTGACATCCAGCGAACGATACGGTAAATTTGAATCGAACCATGGGAAGTAGTTAGCTTCAGACAAGTCCTACGGGAATCCCCTAGGGAGGGATGGTTTGAAGCAAATGTGAGATGAACAGGAAGGGATTGACCAGATGAGAGCCATGACACCGTCGACCTTAGTTATCGCAGGGGTGGCCACACTACTTGCTTCGTCAGTGAGCTTTGGAGCCATCACTAATTCGGTGGGAAGTAACACGGTTTGGTCCTTTGAGGCCTACACCAATGGTCAGGATATTGGAACGATACCGACCGACAGCTGGCAAGCGCCTGCTGACTCCATCGTCGTTGTTTCATCAAACTATCCCACTCCCGCAGCAGACTATCCGATCCCGACGAATGAGGCCGATCACAACCTTATTCTTGATCTAAGGGCCGACGCCACGAACCTGATTTCGAGCACGGGCAACGTCCTCGTCTGGCTCGATCACTTGGTCCAGCCCCGCCAGTGGGATCAGGATGGGGACCCGGACAGCATTCCCACCGACGCTCAGATGGCGTACTACTTCAACACGAACGGCAACATGGTTATCTACCATCGCGGGGTCACGAACTTTACCGACAAGTCCAACATGTGGTCTGTCATTGAGGAACCTGTCATTGCTGAAGACAGCTGGGTTCGTGTTTCTGTGGGCATGGACTACGGAAGCGGAGCACTCGACGGTTCGTTCAAGTACTTCCAGGTCAAAATCAACGGAACCCTCGCCTCTGCGACTGACGCCATTGTGGCGCCCGGGGCCACCTATACCGGAAACGGGACCTATTTCGCAATGGCGTACGACTCCGTCGCGCAGCCTGCTGGGATAAACCAAGTTCTACTGAACGGAACCGGGAAATTCGACGACTTCGTCGTGACCACGAACACGCCTGACATCATTGTTAAGCACACCGTTGTTGCAGCCATCCCAAGCGGGGCTACCGGCGGAACCATTACCCCGAGTGGTCAGGTTCTGGTCACGGACGGTTCAAACCAGACCTTTGTGGTCGAGGCCTATCAGTACTGGACCATCCAGAAAGTCGATATCGACGGTGTCACGGTCACCAATACGCCCGCATCACCTTACACAAATACGATGATGGCCGTATCGGCTGATGCCACCATTGACGCCTACTTCGAAGCTGACAATACGAATGGCGTTCCTCACTGGTGGTTGGTTGATGCCGGTCTAACCGTGGGCGCTGATCCAGATGCCGATCCCGACGGCGATGGTCTCACCACCGCACAGGAGCATCTCGCATCAACTGATCCTGACGATGCGATGTCCACATTTAGAATCACGCGAACATGGCAGGCGAATGGCACCAATTACGTCCAGTGGGAGAGCGAGCTGATCGACCCGACCCTGTCGGACTTCGTTGTTGAAAGTGCCGATAGCCCGACGAACACGTTCACACCTGCAGGTGCCACAGTCAGTCGCGGGGACACCAACATTTGGACGGAAGCAGCCACCACTGAGACCTTCTACCGCCTGAAGGCCGAAGAATAGGCATAGTCCATTCGGACTTAACGTACAGAGAAAGCGGCATGGCCAACGCCATGCCGCTTTTTTGTGACGCGCGCTCGCGAGAGCGCATACCGCATCATCCCTGACTCCCGCTGCAGCGCATCAGGAGCCCATGCCGCGTGCTGACAGTGGACAGATGCGCTTTTCAGCGATGGTCGGTCAGGTCGATGTTGAAAAACTTGAGATTCCTCGACTTCGCTCGGAATGACACCCTTGGAATTGCCGAGTTTCCCAAGGAATTGTCATGCTGAGCTTGCCGAAGCATCTCGCCGACGTGTCCACCATAGCCCAACGGGCGACGGAGGAAGGCGTTGCTGGGAGTTTTTCAACGGCCACTCCAGACCAAACCCCACCTCACCGAAGCGCAGGCCCAACTCCTGTGGCCCGGTGGTGATTAGCACTACGGTTTCCGCGCCTGCGCCGAGCCAGGGGTGCCTCAAGAAGCCACCACCCCCATTCCAAACAGGGAATCCTAGCGGCCTCACCGCTCCTGGCGACTCATGAGAACCCAGGGCGGCCCCCTCATCCCGAGCTCGCACACGGGACTCAAGGATCACTCAATACGTCTCCCCGCTTCCCAGTCCCCCTGACAGATAAACCGCGTCTCGTCGTATTCGATCCGTTCGATGTGGCCATCGCAGAACACGCAATTGCCCCGCCCATCGTGGTACTCACCAATGTGCTCATACGTTTGATCGCCACCCGCATCAGGATTGTGAGTCACGCTCCCTCGCCAGTCGATGCAGGCATCGTGGTTTCGCGCATAGCGCCTGGTGTAGTTCCCCGGGGGGTCGCCCAACTGCGGCAAATCACCCTCGGTCCAGGCGGTACCAGTATTTCTGAAGGCATAGTTGTATCCTGACTGAAGGACAAAGCCCTGCTCTGCAAACATGAGTGTCCGCGAAGCACCGTTGATATCGTAGTAGCGCCGGGTCCAGCCCCGATCTGCGAGATCTTTGTCCTCGAGGGACGCATTCATACCGTAGCTCCTTGCGACCTCTCTGAATTCCGAACCGCTGGAGTACTCATCTCGTGCCACGCGCTGCATCGTAGGGCAGACGTACACCTTCTCGTCCCCCACATCACCCAGGTACGGAAAGAGCGATCCATTTCGAATGCACTTCAAGCCGTTGGTCTGAGCTCCCACCCACCAGGGGGTGTCCCGATCACTTCTGGACACCCAAGAAACCCATCCCGTGTGGTATCCATGGCTGGCAGAATCGTCATCAAAGATGCGGCACCACTCCTCCGACGCCGGAAAAGGAAGGTTTCCGTTGTGACTCGAGGCGAAGCTCACCGCAGCGGTATGCAACTGCTTGAGGTTGCTCGCGCAAACGACAATCCTCCCGCGCTCCTGCATCCTCTGGATGGCGGGAATCATCAGCCCTGACAAAACAGCAATAATAGCAATCACGACCAATAGCTCAATCAGCGTAAACCCGAATCGTTGTGTTTTCATGCTGCGAGCCTAGCAATGCCAGACTCGAAAGGCAATTTCGAATCGCAAATGCTCGGGAGACCTGCTATAGAAATGGGCCAACTTGCAGGAGAAGAATCGCGTGTATCTAAAAGCACTTGAAATGGTGGGCTTCAAAAGCTTTGCCGAAAAGACAAAGCTCATGTTTGAGCCGGGGATGACATCCATTGTTGGCCCCAATGGCTGTGGGAAAAGTAACGTCTCCGATGCGATTCGCTGGGTTCTTGGCGAGCAGAGCGCAAAAGCGCTCC